>JADFLK010000218.1 GCA_022564455.1 Bacteroidota bacterium | reverse complement strand
GCAGGTGGCTGAATCCGCCGACACCGCCGGGCCGCCGCTTGGTGTGGACGGCGACATCAAGTACGGTTCCTTCACCACGCGAATCCCGCCGGGAGGACGGCTGCTGTTGTATTCCGACGGGCGGGTGGAAGCGTCGCCGGATGAAAACTCCGGCCGGCAATTCGGCATCAACGGCGTGCGGCGAACGCTCATCCGCAGCACCGACCGCCGCTTGGAACAGAGCGTGCAAGCCCTGATGGACGACTCCGAAGAATTCACCCGCGGACAAGGCCGCCACGACGACACTTCCGCCGTACTCGTCGAACGGTTGTGAGCCGTGATCGCAGAAATCCTGCGCAAAACGGTCAGGGAATTGGTTTTCGTGCTTCGTGCTTCAACCCGGTTCCGCGTCCAGGTCAATGCCCATTTCTTGCATCAGGAATTTCATGTCGGCCCAGACTTCTTTCTTCGCCGCCGGGTTGCGCAGCAGGTAGGAGGGATGGTAGGTGCAGAGCACCTTGGCGTTGCCGTGAACGAAGAATCGTTTCCGCATCCGGCCGATGGAGTCCTTCACCCTGAGCAGGTGTTGGGCGGCGACCGTGCCCCAGCAGACGATGTAATCCGGTTTGACCGCGGCGATCTGTCCGTCGAGATATTCGCGGCAATTGTCCGCTTCCGCGGTCGAGGGATTCCGATTACCGGGCGGCCGACATTTGAGGATGTTGCAGATGTAAACGTTTTCCGCCCGAGAGAAGCCAATGGCCTCAAGAATCTGATCCAGGAGTTTGCCGGCACGGCCAACGAAGGCTTCGCCGCGCTTGTCCTCTTCGGCGCCGGGCGCTTCGCCAATCACCATCAAATCAGCGTTCGGATTTCCGGCTCCGAGTACAGGGTTCAGCCGGGTCTCGTCGATCGGTACGAGGATGTTTGAGGCGAGCCACTCGCCAAGCTCCTCCAGCGAGGTAATTCCGTGCAGCGGCGAACCGGCTGGGATAAGGGCCTCGACTCGTTGGTATGGCGACTGGTCTGTATCCGGTTCTGGAGCTTCAGCTACATTCAGAGGTGCGGAAGCCATGGCGTCGCCGGGTGGGGAAATGGTGGGAAGTGATTGCGAGTCCGCGTCGCTTTCAGATGCAGCCGGGAGATTTGTCAGGAAACGTGTCGGCCCAACAAGCTCACGCTGGAAGGCAAGAAGCCTGCGTGCCTCTGTGAGAACTTCAGTCAAGCCACAACTGATTGTATTAAAACAGATGAGAAGGTGACCGATCACGCTTCTCGCGCCACACCGAAATGTAATGGGGAGGAGGGATATGCCGCAACCGCCTGAACCAACTCGTTTGATGAATTGCGACGAGCCGACTCATTGCGTAGGGAGCACCGAAGCTCTTTGGGTGTTGATGAAGCATGTCATCCTGCCAGCGACGGCGCATTGCCGTCGTGTATTACAGCTTACATCAATATTACAGGAGCCAATACTTGTCCTCTCGAGCATGTCTAGGGATCTGTGATGCTGCACCGTGTCGGCAAAGATCCATTTGGCTTCGCTCAAGGCAGGCTATTCGACTTCGTTCTGTTAGACTTGCGGCGAGGCCGACCTTGCAGGAGCATGCGAATTATCTCTGAGCAGCCAACCCTATCTGCTCCCGCAACTCAAGCCACGGAATCCAAATGTTCGTACAACCGTAATCCTACGTTGCATCCACCGAATACATGGCCCTGAGAACCTATGGCCCTGACTGAAAAACAAGCCCGCAAGCAGACCAAGAGCGAAAAGGAATTCTACTTTCATCTGGCTTCCTACCTGGTTGTCAACACGATGCTGATCGGGCTCAACCTGTTTACCTCGCCCGACTATCTATGGTTTGTATGGTGCATACTTGGGTGGGGCGTTGGCCTCGTATCGCACGCAGTTGAGGTATTTGGCCTGCCCGGACTCGGCCGCAACTGGGAAAAGCAGCGTATTCGGGAGCTGACGGGTCAGGACTCGGAAGAAGCCATTTCTGCTCGCCTTCGTACACTTCTGGATGAGGAGATGCACGATCGCTACCTCCCGGCTGCAACGGAAAAGCAAACCTCAGATCGCCTCCAGCGGCGGATTGAGCATCTGGAGGCGATCGTTACGAGCCGCGATTGGGATCTGCTTGAGGCGGGGCAGGCCGAGCCTCAGCTGAAACTTCCGGACGAGGGCCTGGCCGCGGATGACGAGCAGGCCGCGAGGCTTGCGAGACGGGTGCGGTAGCCAGTTCATTACGTCACAAACCAGTTCTTCCGGTATGCGCTTGCTTCTCCTTTCCTTTTTCTTGTCAGCCTCCACTTTTGCACAGCCCATTCAAACCCGCTACAGCGAAGTCCGCCTACACATTACCGGCCGCGCCGAACTTGCAGATTTGGCCCAT
The DNA here is from genome assembly GCA_022564455.1 of Bacteroidota bacterium. Next base: position 2,424 of record JADFLK010000218.1, on the reverse strand, counting down.
GTCGGCGTTGCCATCGACCATCCCATCGTTACCGAGACGGCAACCGGCTACGACGTAGATGTGGTTCTCAACGCGTGGGAGGTTGAGCGGCTCCAGAGTTCTTCCATTGCTTATGATGTGCTCGTGGAGGACCTGGCGGCTTCGTTTGCAGAGCGCCCGGGGGTGACTCCCGACCGACGTGCCGAGCTTGAGCGGGTGGGCGGACTGGAGCACTTCACCTATGGCACAATGGCCGGATTTCTTCGGTTTGAGGAGTTGGTGACCGAACTCGACTCGATGCGCATGCTCTTTCCGCACCTGGCCTCAGCGCGAATATCGTTGGGACAAACGCACGAGGGCCGCGATATTTGGATAGTCAAGATCTCCGATAATCCCGACCTAGAAGAAGGTGAACCGGAGGCCCTGTACACCGCCATTCACCATGCGCGCGAGCCGCAGAGCATGATGACGGTCGTCTATTTTATGTGGTACCTGCTGGAGAATTATGGTGTGGACCCCCAGGTGACGAGCCTCGTGGACACGCGGGAATTGTACTTCGTACCAATGATCAATCCGGACGGCTACGTGTACAACGAAACTACCGATCCGGACGGTGGGGGGCTTTGGAGGAAGAACCGACGAGATAACCAGGACGGCAGCTTTGGTGTAGACCCCAACCGCAACTACGGCTACTTGTGGGGCCTCGACGACATCGGTTCATCCCCCAATCCCTCAAGCGGTACGTACCGTGGCCCGGCGCCTTTTTCCGAGCCCGAAAACCAGGCTATCCGCGACTTTCTAGAAAGCCGCTCGTTTGGCACCGCTGCAAATTTTCATTCGCGCGGCGAGGAGTATCTCTACCCCTGGACGCACGCCACTGCTACCTACACTCCGGATGATGCACTATTCAACACGACGTCGGCCGACATGGCCTTCGAGAACGGGTACGAATACGGCACCGCTGCGGACGTACTCTACCCCGTAAATGGTAGCTCGGACGATTGGATGTACGGCGAGCAAACGACCAAGCCAAAGATCCTTGCCCGGACGCCCGAGGTCTGTAACCGCACTACAGACGGCTTCTGGCCTCCGCTAGAGTGCATAATCCCCATCGCACAGGAGAATATCCGAGCCAACCTGATCCTTGCCGAACTGGCTGGTTCGGCGCCCGTGGCCGAGGAGCCTGGCGTGGCCGAACCTCCTTCCTTCCTTTCGAGCGCCTTCCCGAACCCGTTCGAGGGTTCAACATCCATCCGCCTCTCCCTCGCAGAGGCAACGAGAGTTTCCTTCGACGTTGTGGATGTGCTCGGCCGCACTGTATATACAGAATCGAGCCTGTCGAGGCTCGCTGGTTTGCATGCGTTTACCTGGAACGGGCGCGACTCCAACGGACAAGACGCCGCGCCGGGGTTGTACATCCTCCGTTTTCAAACGAACGATGGACGTACGCAGAGCCGCCGCGTCATCAAAGTTGACTGATCCAACGACCACCGCGTACCTATGGCCTACGACGAAACCATGGCCGAACTCGAAGCCCTCAGCACAGCGGGAGGAGCCGATGTGCGGCGTATCCTACGCGAACCCGGAGAAGCTGAAGAAGAGGATCAAGATGGACCACGAGTTGGCCGCGCACCTGTGGGACACCGGTAACCACGATGCACGCATCCTGGCAATGTGCCCTCCACCCGATTAAGGCGCGAGCCTCCTAATTTCCCAGTTTCCCTGTTGGTCCAGCAAATACTCGATCCGGTCGTGGAGGCGGCTTGCACGGCCCTGCCAGAACTCGAATCGATCTGGTACGACACGGAAGCCGCCCCAGTGAGGTGGAAGGGGGATGTCGTCGTTGTCAAACTCTAAGCGGATCGCTTCCAGGCGGGCTTCCAACTCTTCACGGCTCTCCAATGGCTGGCTTTGGGGTGAAGCCCACGCCCCAAGTCTGCTGTCCAGCGGGCGGCTGCTGAAATAGGCCTCGGCCTCGGCCTCAGCAATCCGCTCTACACGTCCTTCTACCCTCACCTGTCGTTCCAGCGCCGGCCACCAGAACGTGAGCGCAGCGTTCGGATTGGCCTTCAACTGGCGGCCTTTGCGGCTTTCCAGGTTGGTGTAGAAGGCCAACCCACGCTCATCAATGCCTTTCAGCAACATAATGCGCACGGAGGGGCGGCCGTCCTCGGACACGGTGGCGAGCGCCATTGCCGTAGGTTCCCGTTCCTCCACGGCGCGTGCTGCATCGAGCCACACACGTAACTGGGCGATGGGTTCTTCCGCAACGCTGGCCTTGGTAAGCAAAGCCTGGGTGTACTCCTCACGCATGTCTGCAATGGAACGGGCCTCGTGCATGGCGGTGGGTTTCGATCCTCGCCTGAGACGCTTCAACAGGGGGCCGGTTCGGCCCGGATCACCTACGCTACCGATTCAGGTGGTCGCGAGCGCTCGCCGGTTTCT
>JADFLK010000217.1 GCA_022564455.1 Bacteroidota bacterium | reverse complement strand
TAGCTGAACCGCTATATCCAAATGATTTATGGCCAGGTCAACTTCGTCATTCAAGTTATAATGTTGGCCTAAAGTATAATGGGCATACCCATCTTTCGGGTTTTCATTGACCATGGCCCGGAGTAATTTCAGGTTACGCTCATTCTTTTCAGATTTTACGTCCCCTTCCACCGCGTAGCCCAAGTGTTCAATAATAATTTGTGAACGGCGCAGATCGGGTTTAGGGAAATTTAAATCGTAAGCAAGCTGTTCGTGAATCCGGCCTTTAAAAGCAATGCCACGCTTATTTGTAAACAGGCGGTATGCCGTGGAAAGATATGCGCTTGCTGCATCTGTTGTTTTATTATTGATCTGCACCTGGTAAATCACAGGTTTCCGCCCTTTAACCAACTCTTTTAAAAGTTGCCTCGAAGAAGAAAATGTTAACCGTTCATCCGCATCGAGCCATAAAATCCAATCGGATACGGCATATTTTATAGATTCATTGCGGGCCTTTGAAAAATCATCGCACCATTTAAAATGATGGATTTCAGCATTGTATTTTTAGGCAATTGCCAGGGTTTTATCGGTCGAACCCGTATCAAGAATTACAATTTGGTCGACTATTTCTTTAACACTTTCCAAACAACCTGCAATGAAACGTTCTTCATTTTTAACTATCATGCATAACGAAAGTGTTTGCTTTTTTTTATTCTTCATTTCCTTCCTTTTTCCTCTTCCCTTTCTTCCCTCTTTTCCTTCTTTCTTCTCTCTTTCCTTCCCCTCTTCTCTCCCTCCCATTCCCATTTTTCTCTTCTTCCCTTTTTCTCCCTCCCCTTCTCTCTTATCTCTCTTTCGTTCACGGGCACGGCCGGCCAGATCCTTCGTCTCGGCAGCGATTTGCGTGATCGTCTTGATGTCGGCGTCGCGGATGACGGGCGTGACGAGGCCCTCGTCGATAGCTACGGCCACCGCCACGTTGACGCGGTTGTGGCGATGGATGGCTCCTTCGGCCTCCATCCACGAGCTGTTCACGGCGGGGTGCATCTTCAGCGCCATCGCACAAGCCTTGGTAATCAGGTCGTTGAAGGACACTTTGCTATCGCCTCGCGCCTCGCCGATCTCGTTGATCGACTTCCGCGCGCTCACGGCATTCTCCATGTCCACCTCAATGGTGAGGTAGAAGTGCGGCGCGGTGAACTTGCTCTCGGCCAGCCGGCGCGCAATCGTCCTGCGCATTTGCGAGAGCGGTACGGAATCGAACTCCGCACCAGAGAAGACCGGGGCAGGCGTGGGCGCCGGACGCGGCATCGCAGTCGCCGCAATGGCCGGGGCAACGCCACCCAGCGCGGCCTGGATGTCGCGCTTGACCACGCGGCCATCCGGGCCCGTTCCGATGACCGTGGCGATGTCGAGCCCCGCATCCTGGGCCATTTTGCGCGCCAGCGGCGAGGCCTTTACGTCTCCGTTTGCGTGCACGCCAATCGCCTCTTCGGGCTCGGCCGCTGCGCCGTCGCCGGACACTGCGGGTTCGGTAGCGGATTCGGTAGCGGATTCGGTTGGGGCGTCCGCCGGTACGGAAGCTCCGTTACCTGCGTACTGCGCCAGCACATCGTCGGCGCTCTCCCCCTCGCTTCCGAGGACGGCAATCAGCCCGCCGATGGGTACGCTCGCGCCCTCGGCCACCACCTTCTTGAGCAGCACACCGTCGTCGTAGACCTCAAGGTCCATCGTAGCCTTGTCGGTCTCTACCTGAGCGATCACATCTCCTGCCGAGACGGCATCCCCTTCTTCTGCTAGCCACGCAACGAGGACACCCTCCTCCATCGTGTCGCTCATTTTGGGCATTTCAACAGCGATAGCCATAGGAAGTTTGAGGTTTGAAGTGAGAAGTTAGAAGGACATGATAGGTAGCAGAGCAGGATGCCGTGTTGGCGCTTTCTTACTTCTCACTTGTCACTTCTCAATTCACATAGAGAACGCGCTTCGATGCGTCAATCACTTCATCAACGGACGGCATCCACGCGGCGAGGAGATTCCTGGCGTATGGCGCGGGCGTGTCCCTGGTGGTTACTCGCGCGATGGGCGCGTCGAGGTGGTCGAAGCAACGACTTTGAATCTGAAAGGCAACTTCGGAGGCAATCCCCCCGAACGGGCTCGACTCGTCTACGATCACCAGCCGGTTCGTTTTTTGAACCGACTCGACCACGGCATCGAAATCGAACGGGCGGATGGTGCGCGGGTCGATGACCGTGGCCTCGTAGCCTTGCTTGCCAAGCTCCTCGGCGGCCTCCATTGCCAGCCAATAGCTCTTCGAATGGGCCACAATGGTCACGTCGTCACCCTCACGGGCGATGCGCGCCTTGCCGATGGGAAGCGTGTAGTCCTCCGCGTCGGAGACTTCGCCCTTCATCCCGAACATCACCTCGGATTCGAGGAAGAGCACGGGGTCGTCGTCGCGGATGGCGCTCTTGAGAAGGCCCTTCGCGTCGTCCGGGTTGGAGGGCGCGATGACCTTCAGTCCGGGCACGTTGGCGTAGAGCGGCTCAACTGAGTTGGAGTGCGTGGCGCCAAGTTGCCCAGCCCCTCCGTTGCCTCCCCGAAACACGATCGGCACCTTCACCTGGCCACCGCTCATGTAACGCACCTTCGCTGCATTGGAGATGATCTGGTCGAAACAAACGAAGGTGAAGTTCCACGTCATAAACTCTATGATCGGGCGCAGCCCCATCATCGCCGCGCCTATTCCGAGGCCCGCAAAGCCATTCTCCGAGATCGGCGTGTCGATGATCCGCTTGGGGCCGAACTGCGCCAGCATTCCCTGAGAGACCTTGTAGGCGCCATCGTACTCGGCCACCTCCTCTCCCATGAGGAAGACGTTCTCGTCGCGCTCCATCTCCTCGGTCATCGCGGCACGAATAGCCTCTCGGTAGTGAAGTTCAGGCATAGGTCGGAAAGAGAAATACAAAACGCAGCATACGCAATGGGTTGGGTCGTATTTCGTGTTGCGTATTTCGTAAAGGTGCTTCGGGCGAGAGGGTACTTAAACAAGAAAGGGGTAATCCTCCTGAGTATAAATATCCTCGTACAACGTCTCGGTCTCTGGGAACGGGCTGCTCTCGGCGAACTCGACCGCAGCCATTACCTCGGATTTGACGTCTTCATCCAGTTCGTCGAGCTTCTCGATGGACGCCAGTTTGTTTTCGAGGAGGTACTTCTTGACGCGGAGAATCGGATCCTCGTCCTTCTTCGCCTCCAGCTCCTCCTTCGTGCGGTACTTCTGGGGGTCCGACATAGAATGGCCGCGGTAACGGTACGTGCGAACCTCCACGAGCGCCGGTTTGCCTTCGCGGGCCTCGTCGGCCAGTTCCTGCATCGCGTGGTAGACCTCAAACAAATCCATGCCGTCCACGATGGCGCCGGTCATATCGTAGGCATAGGCCTGCTTATAGAGGTCGGGCTCTGCCGACGCTCGGTGGACCGCCGTACCCATCGCGTACTCGTTGTTCTCCACAATGAGCAGAACGGGCAGCTTGTACAGCGATGCGAGATTTGCGGCTTCGTGGAAGGCGCCCTGGTTGATCGCGCCGTCGCCGAAATACGTGAGGCAGCATCCGCCTGTCTCTTTGTATTTCATGGCAAACGCCATCCCCACGCCGACAGGAATCTGCCCGCCCACAATCCCGTGGCCGCCATAGAAGGACTTGTCGACATCGAAAAAGTGCATCGAGCCGCCCTTCCCACGCGAACAGCCATCGATCTTGCCGTAGAGTTCGGCCATACCGGCGTTCGGACTCATCCCGCGTGCCAATGCCAACCCGTGATCGCGGTAGGCTGTAATGATGGGGTCGTCCGGGCGCGTGCCCCATACCGAGCCAACGGAGACGGCCTCCTGCCCTATGTAAAGGTGCAGGAAGCCCGCAATCTTCTGGCGGCCATACATCTGCGCCGCGCGCTCCTCAAAGCGGCGCTGAAGCAGCATGTTGCGGTACATGTCGAGCAGCGTTTCCGGCGAGATTCCGAGGCTTTCGTGCGTGTGTCCGCTGTCGAAGTACCGACGGAAGTCACCCGGTTCCGGGGCGAACGCATGCGCCGCGCCGTTGTGCGATGTATTCTTGTGCGCATCATTGCGCGACGCCTCCGCAGCCTTGATGACAGACGGCTTTTTGACAGTTGGCTTCTTTGCTTTCGTTTTTGTGCTTCCGGCCATGCAAAAGGTGGTGAAGGCGTGCCTGCGCTCGTTGAACGAGACTGTTGAGTAAGGCGATTTCCGAAGAGCGAAATATACGCCTCCGTTGCATTCGTCCGTTGAACCGAAAACGGTTCAAAGGCGTATCCTGACAATCCATCCATTTGGCCTACCCATTTGGCCTATCCAAATTGGCCATTCCAGTTGGCACGTGCTCGCTCCCTCTCCCACACAAACTCCGGCAAAGGCCTCACACACTGAAACGGGTGTAATGCGCGCCGTTGTGGTGATCCCAACGTACAACGAGGCGCGCAACATCGGCCCCATTTTGCGCCAGGTGATGGCGCTGGAGGGCGGCCTCTCGGTTCTTGTGGTGGATGATGGCTCGCCGGACGGTACCGCCGACGGCGTGCGTGCTGTCATGGAGCAGTTCCCTGAGCGCGTTGGGCTCATTGAGCGGGATGGCAAGCAAGGTCTTGGTACGGCCTACCTCGCAGGGTTCAGGCAGGTGCTGGCGGAGGGGTTCGAGTACATCTGCGAGATGGATGCCGACTTCTCCCACGACCCGAACGACCTCGCGCTGCTTGTCGAGGCGTGCCGGAACGGCGCCGACCTCGCCATCGGGAGTCGCTACAAGGGAG
>JADFLK010000006.1 GCA_022564455.1 Bacteroidota bacterium | reverse complement strand
GCGGTGCACCACCAGTGCAGCGACTGCCTGCGTCTCGATCCCTTCGTACCCAAGGGTGTTGACCTCAATCGGCGTATCCACCGTCCACTCCGACTCGGTTCCAGCGTTGATGCCAGTAGCACCGAACTGGCCGTTCCAGAGGTTGGCTTCCTGGTACGCCGCGTTCATCATGGACGGCGCACGAATCGGCTGTCTGTCGAGCTCGTCATCACCATAGCTCGGATTGGGCACCCGACGCTCGCCGAAGCGGCCAAACCCGACACCGCCGTCACCGAGTCCCTGTGGGATACCCGCGCGGAAGCCTGCTGCGGCATGGTGACACGAGGAGCACGAGTACGTCCCCATCGACTCGGCATGCATCGGGTTGAGGGCGAGGGCCGTCTCGTGCATCAGCAACCGTCCCAAATCCACCTTCGCCTGCGTGAGCGGGTTGAGGGGGTCTTGCGGGATAGAGGCGAGATCGTCGCCGTCCGGAAGCATAAAGAACGAAGCCTCGCCGTTGTCGGCGGCGGCCTGTAGCGCGGCCATCAGCTGCGCGTCGAGATCCAGTCCTGCGATTTCCTCGTCGCTGTCACATCCCGTGAAGGTGACCAAGAGTGCGAAAGAGAAAAAAAGGATGCATGCCCGATGCAGCTCAGGCAAGTGGAAGGTGTTCATTGTGTACTCCCCGATGAGTAAAGATGGAGGGCCAATCTGCTAAACCATGCCGACGCCGAGGCCGCGCCAGGACCCCTTGTGATTCTGATGGTTCTGTGATCATTGTAGAACATAAAAGATCCGCCCGGTAATAACAAGCGCCTGCGGAAACCACTAGTGGGCGGCGGTGGGCATTACTGCTTTGGTACGGCGTGTATATCGGACGAGGCTCTGCACAGAATGGGTTCGTTGCTGCGCGGCAACGTAGACCTAACAATGCCCTTGCCTTCTATACCGAGAATCTCGGCTTTGTCAAGAAATTGGACATCCCACTGGGCGAGTACCGCTTCTGCAAGGCAGAGAGTCCATTCTGGCCGTGCAGTTCCCGGAGGACCCTGAACCAGACTACGTGGATGTAGACATCGACTCCCTGCCCTACGACGAGTAGCCGCGTCCCACACCTTCTTACGGTACGAGCACAGCCGCTCCTTCGATACGGCCCTCGCGCAGATCAGAAAGGGCCTTATTCGCCTCTTCCAACGCATAGGCCGTTGTCACCGTCTCGATAGGCACATCCGACGCGCGGGCGAGGAATTCGTCCCCGTCGCGCCGCTCAAGATTGGCGACGGAACAAATCATCCGTTCCTCCCAGAGCAACCGGTACGGGAACGCCGGAACATCGCTCATGTGGATCCCGCCCGAGACGACAGCCCCACCCTTGTCTACCGATTTCAGCGCCTCGACGATAAGTGGACCAACGGGCGCAAAAAGGAGCGCCGCATCCAGCGTCTCCGGCGGCCGCTCGGTCGAGCCCCCGGCCCAGACGGCGCCGAGCCGTCGAGCGAATGCCTGGCCGGCCGCGTCACCCACGCGCGTGAATGCGTAGACCTCCAGGCCGTCGGCCACGGCGAGCTGGCAGAGCAGGTGCGCCGCTGCGCCGAAGCCGTAGAGCCCGATCCGCCGCAGCGGGTAGCCGACGGCCTCCTGCGCCAGGCGGTAGGTGCGGTAGCCGATGAGCCCGGCGCACAGCAACGGGGCCGCCGCCACGTCACCGTACGCGTCGGGGAGCGGGAACACATACCGTGCGTCGGCGACGGTGTACTCGGCGAAGCCGCCGTCGAGCGTGTAGCCGGTGAAGCGGGCACGAGCGCAGAGGTTTTCCTGGCCACGCTTACAGTAGCGGCACGCGCCGCAGGTCCATCCCAGCCACGGCACCCCCACCCGGTCGCCCTCGGCGAGGGTATTCACGCCCTCCCCTACCCCTACGACCTCACCCACGATCTCGTGGCCGAGTACGAGCGGGAGCTTCGGCTCGGTAAGCTCTCCGTCGGCAATGTGGAGGTCGGTGCGGCAAACGCCGCAGGCGCGAACGCGGAGGAGCACCTGCCCGGCGCCCGGCGTAGCGAGGGGAAGCTTGCGGAGTTGGAGCGGCTCGCCGGGTCGCTCCAATACGGCGGCACGCATGGTGGAGGGAATGCTCATTCGATAATCTCCCTCAAACGCTCTCGATGGGCGACCGCCTCATCTGCTTTGCCCGCTTCCTCAAAGATGGCTATGGCATGTTCCAGCGCCCGGTTCTCATACGGATGATCGCGCAAGCCGTCCAGCGCGGTCGTAATCAGCGTCTCGGCTTCGCGGCTTCGGTGCAGATGGGAAAGCGCCAGCGCTAGCTCTGACTGCACGCGAAAGGCTCGGCCACTCTGCGGGTCGCTTTGCCGTCGGATCTCCCATGCTGTGCGAAGGGCAACTTCTGCTTCCTCGGCCCTGCCGAGGGCAAGGAGGTTGCGGCCGTACCAGTAGTGGCTGTGAGAAATGCCTGAACTGCTGTCGGGCAGCAAGCGCAGCGTTTCGTCAACCGCCCGCTCCAGATAGGTATCGGCCTCTTCCAGCAAGCCGCGCTCATGCAGGGTAGCCCCCAGGTTGATTTCCATCGTGAAACGACCGTGCGCTCCACGTTCGATGGAATCGTGGCTGAGTTGAACAGAGCGTCGGAGAAGCTCCAGAGCGCGATCCGCTTCTCCGCGTCCATCGAGCATGAGCCCCAGGTTATGCATCGCATGGATCGCATAGGCATGTTTCTCCATTCCATTCTCCGCATAGATGGCAATCGACTCCTCAAAGGCCGCCTGGATCTCCTCGTCGGTCCCGCCACCAAATCCGAGCACATAATAATCGTGCAACGCATGCCCAACTTCCGCGCCGCGATCGCCGTGCACGCGGCGCATCATCGCCATGGCGTCGTCGAAAACTGCTCGTTTCTCAGTATGATCGAGAGGCAGCATACGCGACCACTGAAGCAGGCTCCAGGCCAACTCGCTGCGGTCCCGCTCCGGTAGCGACCGGTAGTGCTCCGTGGAGCGCTCGAAATAATACGCCGACGAATCTTGGTCGGCTCTGATAAACGCCTGACCCAGCGAATAGAGGGTTGCGGCGACATCCTCGTGACCGGAGGGATGCAATTCCTGCCTGATAGACAGCGCGCGATGAATCAGGCGTCGTGCAACATCCGGTCGCCCTGCCCGCAGGTAGAGCGTACCCACTACCTGGAAGACTTCAGACTGCGCTTCCGGCTCGTCCGATAACTCCTCCTCCGCATCTGAGACAGCCGGGGCAAGCAGGCTCAGCAGGGCCGCGGTGTTCGTATTCGGGTCGTCGGCGCGCGAAAGCATGTTCGTGAGAAACTCGCTGACGTACTCCGCCCGGTCGCGCTCGGCAGTGATCCGAACGGTATAAAGCAACGCGAATGCTACGATCAGGATCAGGCCGGCGATGGTGATGAGGACGCCGGTTCGGTGGCGCCTGACAAAGGAATTGAGTCGGTAGCCCATCGTGGCTGGACGCGCCTCGACGGGCAGCCCTTCCTGATGGCGCTGAAGGTCTCGCGCGAAGGCCTCAACGGAGGCGTACCGCCTTTCGGGTTCCTTTCTGAGCGCTTTCAGTACGATACGGTCCAGATCCCCACGAAGCCTGCGGCCCCGTTTCGTAAAATCGAGAACCTGGCCGCCCGGATCTGTTGCCGTGCCTGCCGATTTGGAGACCGCCGTGCTGGGCGCGGTCGGCTCTTTTTTCAGGACCTCCTGCTCAATCTCATACGGAGAGCCGCCTGTAGCTCCGAACGGCCGATGTCCGGTGAGTAGAACATAGAGCAGGACGCCCAGAGCGTATACATCGGTTGCCGTGGTGATGGGCTCGTCGAGAATTTGCTCGGGCGCGGCGTAATGCGGGGTTAGCAGCCGGCGTCCCGTCTGGGTAAGGCCGTGATTCGGCGCTCCATCCTCATCCATGAGCGTGGCGATCCCAAAATCCAGCAGCTTCGCCGTGCCGTCGTCGGTAACGAGCACGTTCGATGGCTTCAGGTCGCGGTGGATGATCAGATGGCGGTGGGCGTAGGCGACGGCCTCGCACACCTGCGCAAAAAGGATCAAGCGCTCGTCGACAGACAACTGGTTTCGGTCTGCGTAGGCCGTAATGGGTTCGCCGTCCACATACTCCATGACGAGATAGGGGCGGCCGTCATCCAGCGTTCCCCCGTCGAGAAGGCGGCAGATGTTCGGATGCTCCAACCCCGCCAGAATCCGCCGCTCCTGCTGAAATCGCCTGACTAGGCGAGGAGCATGAGACTCAACCACTTTGATCGCGACGCGCTGGTCGAACAGACCATCCTCGCGAACGGCCTCGTACACTCGACCCATGCCGCCGCGACCGGCTTCTCGCACCACGCGCCATATCCCGATCGTCTCCGGCGGCTCAGCTTCAAAATCGTCTGTGCCCTGAATCTTGTTTCCGAGCGTATCGAAATAGCGGTTTGCGTCTGCCTCGGCAGCCAAGAGCCGTTCAATCTCCACACGGAGTTCAGCGTCTCCGTCAAGATGCTCATCGAACCAGGGGGCTCGTTCGGCGTGCGGCAATTCCACGACCTCTGCAAAGAGGACCTTTACTCGCATCCATCTGTCGGGTGGCACGGCCATGGTGTGGTGGTACTACTCCCCCGTACCGTAATTGCTTCTAGGAGAGGCCATACTAGGAGGCTGTTGAAATAAGTAGGGCGGTCTACGACAGAGCACGAAATTCAACAGACTCGTAGGGAATTGTGGGTCTGAAGTACCAAGTTCCAAACTCCAAATCACAAAGGGTGCTTCATCAGGCCGCTTGGAATTTGATACTTGGAATTTGGTACTTGCGAGGCTGTTGAAGCACGTGATCCAATCCGGTGACAGAGCACGTATTTCAACAGCCTCCTAGCCGTCGGCATCGTGCAGAAGGCGGGCGCCTGGGCCTTCAGAAAGCTCGGCGAATAGCCACGCTCGCGCCACTGCCCAATCTCGGGTAACGGTTCGGCGGCTCACGCCAAGCGCCTCCGCCGTCTCTTCGGCGTCTAGCCCACCAAAGAAGCGGCACTCCACCACCTCTGCGGCGCGCGGGTCGAAGTGCTCCAGTCGTTTTAGTGCTTCTTCGAGGGCAAGCAGTTCGTCTGATTGCTGTTCAGGTACGATAAGGGCTTCATCGAGGGGAAGCATTGCCTCGCCTCCACCACGCTTCTCGGCGGACTGTCGCTCGGCGTACGTGATCAGCAGGTGCCGCATGGCCTTGGAGGCCACGGCCATAAAGTGCTTTCGGCTCGCGTAGTCGCCGCTTCCACCAACCAGCTTCAGGTAGGCCTCGTGGACAATTGCCGTCGTATTCAGCGTCTCGTTGCCCTTCCAGCGCCGCCGGTGATGCCGTGCGAGTTGATGCAGCTCGTCATAGACCCGCCGAAACAATGCATCCGAAACCGGCTCGCCACGCTGAAGGTCGCTCAGGAGGCGTGTTACTTCGCCGTCCGTACCGGAAGCTGGATCAGCATTGGGCATTGCGAGCGTATTGCTAGTGGGAACCGATGGGTTTGAAGCCCAATCAACGAAGCGAGGGGCGAAATAACAAACGGGATGTCCTCCAGGCGTGCGTATCCCCGTAACGAAGGCAAGTGCTTTCCTCTCCTTCCTCCGGATTCATGTACCTCCCCCTCCGCCCTACCGTCATCGGAGTCCTTCTTCTTGTAGTCGTCGGCATTGCTGGGTTTAACCCGGAGAATGCCCCTCTTGATGCGTCAGACGAACATCGACTCGAATTGGAGACCGTCGACTCAAACGTCTTGTGCGATATCACCTTCCGCGGACGCCATGGCGGAGCAACTGACGAGATCACCATCGATTTTCGCGAAAGCCAGGTCCGGACGCGGGTCGGGTGGTGGGCGGCCATCGCCCGAGGGCGCGGAGAATGGGGAGGGGACGGCCCCGATCCGGGAACGGTTACGCTGCGTCCCGGGGACACGTTTGAGCGCGACTACTCGCTCACGTTCGGGTGTAACGCGCGCCGCCGGTACCGTTTCCACATTACGGCGGATGGCAACGAGCACACGCTTACCTATCCCTCTGAAGATGAGTTCACACAACAGACACTCGTCGACCTTGGCGATGTGAGCCGGTTCTTCGGTTGGATCGAACCCGGTGCTGGTCCGGTGGCGGGGGCGCCCGTCGAAATCAACGGCACGTCGCTCGAAGGTGAGTGGGTTCGGATCGGAAACAACTACGATCCCCATGACAGAATGCGCATCCAGGTCAGTGGAGACCAGGCGACGCTCACCTACGTTCCCGAGACAGCCGATCGAGGGGCCTGGCGAGAGGGCGACCTTATCTGGCAGGGGATCTCGAGTGATGGATCCCTCGATGTGTTGGGCAGCAACGACCGCTACTATGACGCTCGGCTGGCGTTCGACGGCTCGAATCGGCTAGATATTGACGTTCTCTACAACGGACTGGGCAACGACCAGACCTGGGAGCGCACGGGAGAGCCCACGGCCACCACCGCCTGCACGTGGAACACGTCGGGGACGGTGCCCGCTGCAGACGTGTGGACGACGGCCTCCACTTCGATGCCGCCCGAATTCCTCGACGCGCTGCGCGCCGTGAAACGGGCAGACGTAACGATCCAGACGCTCGCCATTGCACCCGACGACGAGTGGGTGGTCGTGGCGGATAATATCCCTTGCTACAGCGGCGGCTTCTCCACCGGCATCCGCGAGCACATTGACGGCTACATCGCCTCCGGCCGCGAGATAGACGTAGTGGCATTCGGTTCCGGCGGGCGCTGGGTCGTCATCGCGGAGGACTGGATGCGCCGCTCGGGCGTCCCGGAGGCCGCAGCCGACTGGGTGCGCCGCCTCCAGGGTGACGGCCGCCGCATCGCTGCCTTCGCCTTCGCCCCCGACGCCGAAAGCGTCGCGATGGCCTCCGACGGCGAGGTGTTCACGTTCGGTCTCGTCATCCCCGATGGCTTCGTCTCCGCCGTAGCGGCCGCACGAACGGGTCAGCGTCCCATCCACGACGTGGCATTCAGCGGAGGCGGCGCATGGGCGGTCGTCGCCGGCGATTGGTTCGCCACCGACGGCGTGCCTCTAAGCCTGTTCCAGGATCTCCACCGCTACCGGACCGACGAGGACCGACGGATTGATCACGTCGTGCTCGACTCCCGCCCCGGCGGCAGCCGCTGGGGCATCGTATCGAACCAGCCCGAACCCGCGCCGATGACGAACGCCGATAACATGGAACGCTTCATGGGACCGAGCAGTGGCAGCATCTGGGCGCGCATGGATGCGTACGATATCCGCGGTCTCGCCATCGCCGTCGTCGAAAACAACCAGATCGCGTGGGCCCGAGGGTACGGCTTCCGCGGGGGTACCGATCACGAGCGCTACGTCTACCCCACCACCATCTTCGATGCCGCGTCAGTGGGCAAGCCGGTGGCGGCCGCGGGCGTCCTTCAGCTAGTCGACGATGGGAAGCTTGAACTCACGCGGGGCGGCGTACTTCTCGACCTCGCCGGATCGGTCGTGCCGCTGCGAAACGTCTCTCACCTCATGGTGCTCGACCCCGGCGCCGAGGTCACGCTCGCGCGCCTACTCAGCCACTGTGCCGGCTTGGACCACAAGGACGGGGGTTCCGGCGCCCAGTCGTTCGGGCTCGGCGAAGAGCACCCGTCGCTGAACCAGATGATATTCGGACTCGACCCGGCAAGCGAGGACAAGAAGGTGGTGCGGAACGGTGTGTCCGGCAATGCCTCGGACTACTCAGGCGCCAACCTCCTCCTGGTCCAGGCCCTCATCGAGGTGCACGCCGACAGCGGCTTCAATGCGCACATGCGCCGGCTCCTCAGCGACCTCGAGATGATCCACAGCACGTTCGACACCCCCCGCCCCGACCGGTCCAACTACGCCCGCGGCTACGATGTCGACGAGAATGACACCGATCGCGACTGTGGCGGTACCTGTCCAGTAAAGGCCTACCCCAACCAGGCCGCCGCTTCACTCACGTCGACGGTGATGGACCTCGCTCGGTTTGTAATCATGCTGAACCAGGGCGGCGAGTACGCCGGGCGCCGGGTGCTCCGAGATGAGACCGTGAACCGGATGCTCAAGCGCGACGGCACGAGTGGTTCGTCGCTGGTCGAGCAGCAATGCATCTCGCCGGGCACGTTTGGGCTGACGATGCAGGTGCGCAATAGCGGCGCTAACAACGAGAGGTTCTGGCACCGCGGCACGCACAACGGCTTCCGGGCCCACATCTACGGCTGGCCCCAGCGCGACATCGGCCTCATTCTCCTCATGACCGGCGACGGCGACGATGCGACCCTTTTCACCCGCGAACTCAAGAGCCGCTTCGACGCCCTCTACCCCTAGCCAGGACCCTACCGACTAGTCCGATCCTCGGCTGGCCGACGCTGAATTGAGACTTCTTCCACGGCGTGTCCCCTGCACACCGCCATTCCGGTATGTCCAGGAGAACCCCTCTCAAACAACGAGAACCATCATGAAACCCCTTTCCCGACTTACGATTCTAGTGCTGCTGAGCCTTTTTGTGGTGGACGCCGCATCCTCCCAGGGCATTTTCGGGCGCATCCGCGAGGCGGCCGAACGAGGCGCCGAAAACGCCGTATCACGCGAAGTGCGCAACAGATCGGATCGGGCCGTCACCGGCCTGATCGGCGCTGCTTCCGACGCCATCGTATGCACGTTTACGGATGAGGCCTGCATTGAGGAAGCGCGCCAACGTGGCGATCACGTGGTGCTCACAGATGCAGAAGGCAACCCCGTCGATGCGGGCGGCCATCCGGTTGAGAACCCGAACGACGCCGTCCTCCCACCCGCACCGGGAACCGGTGTCTGGGTGAACTATGATTTCATTCCCGGAAACCGCGTTCTCTTTTACGAGGACTACACCCATGATCGCGTCGGCGACTTCCCCCGCCGGCTCGAATTTATGAACGGCAATTGGGAGATCGCCGAATGGCAGGGCCGCAGGCTGCTCCGCAACACGGGCCCGCGGCACGCAGCCCTCCTGATACCGCTTCCGGAGGAGCTTCCGGAGCGCTTCACTATCGAAACGGAGGTCTATTTCCCCCACGGCAACCAACAATTCGTCTTGCTAACCCAGCCTACGCAGAGCTTCTACAACAGCGTAGACTACAACTATTTCCGTATAGCCGGCATTCATGGAACTGGCGTCGTTGCCAACCGAAATCAGGGCTTGTCGGAGAGTTTTGAGAAAGACGCTCGGATCAACGAGAGCCTCGTACCGATCCGGATCATGGTGGATGGTGAGTACGCAAAAACGTATGTCGGCGAAAACCGGACCTCAAACATCCCGAACGCCGTGCTTCCCCGTTCCGAGGCTCTTCAGCTGATCAACATCTACATGGCGAGCGAGGAAAACCCGATGTATCTCGGCCCGATCCGGATAGCAGCGGGCGGGCGGGATCTCTACGCCGACCTTGAGGCAAACGGGCGCGTGGCTACGCATGGAATATATTTCGCGACGGCCTCGGCCGCGATCCGCCCGGAGTCAACGCCAACCCTTCAGGAGATCATTTACATGCTGCAGCAGCACCCGGATCTACGCCTACGTATTGAGGGGCATACCGATAACACGGGCTCCGCGGAAACGAACCGGACACTTTCCGAGCAGCGTGCCGGAGCCATTCGCAACTACCTGGTCCAGCAGGGTATCGATGGAGGTCGGCTGGAAGCTGCTGGATTCGGCCAGACGCAGCCTTCCGCAGACAACGCAACGCCGGAAGGCCGCCAACAAAACCGGCGCGTTGAGCTGGTTCGGATATAGCGAGATCTCTTTCGCACCCTTGTGGTAGTTCCTGTGAGAGGGTAGCTGCTACGAAAATGAGCCACTTGGGGGCAATCTCCGAGTGGCTCGTTCATGTGATAGTGGTTTCGCGAATCATCTTTCGGCCGTCAGCAGAACGTATCTTTTTGGTGTTGTTCCCCCGCCCGTCCGCGCACCATGTATCTCAGCAAGCTCGAGCTCCACGGCTTCAAGAGCTTTGCTCAGAAAACGGTTATCCACTTTGACCCCGGAGTGACGGCCATTGTTGGCCCCAACGGGTGCGGGAAAAGCAACGTGATCGACGCCGTGCGGTGGGTGCTCGGCGAGCAGCGCGCGAGGCTGCTGCGCTCCGACCGGATGGAGAACATCATCTTCAACGGTACCGCCCAGAAGCGGGCGCTGGGGATGGCGGAGGTCTTTCTCACCATCGAGAACACGCGCGGCGTTCTGCCCACGGAGTACAGCGAAGTTACGATCGGGCGGCGGCTGTACCGCTCCGGCGAGAGCGAGTACATGCTCAACGGAACCACCTGCCGCCTGAAAGACATCCTCGACCTGTTCATGGACACCGGGATGGGCGCGGGGGCGTACTCGGTCATCGAGTTAAAGATGATCGAGGACATCCTGAGCGACAACGCGGACGACCGGCGGAGATTGTTCGAGGAGGCCGCGGGCGTTACCAAGTACAAACTGCGGCGCAAGCAGGCCCTCAACAAGCTGGGTTCCACACAGTCGGACCTCACGCGCCTGACCGACCTCGTCGAGGAGATCGAGCGGAACGTGCGGTCGCTGCAGCGGCAGGCGCAGAAGGCGTCGCGGTACCAGCACATCTCAGAACGCCTCCAAACACTGGAATTGGCGCTGGCAGTGTGGGATTTCGAGCGGCTTGGCGAGGAGCACCGCACACTCGACCACGAAACGCGCCACATTCGCGCACAGGCAGAGGGGCTTGCGGCGCAGGTGACAGCCGGAGAGGCCGATTTGGAATCCCAGCGAACTGCCCTCGTGACTCGTGAACAAGAATTGAGCACGCGCCAGACAGATCTGAACGCTCACGTGGATACGGTGCGTCGCCTGGAAGCGGAAGTCCGTGTTGGCGAGGAGCGCCGCGCCGCCGATCAGCGCGCGCTGGAACGCCTCGGCCGCGAAGCCGAGGCAGACGCCACGCGCCGTTCCGAACTCCAGCGTGAACAGGAGGCTATTCAGGGGCATCTTGTAGAGGCCCAGCAAGCTCACGGAATCGCCGAATCCACCGAGGTAGCAGCAAGCGCCTCTCGCGACGCTGCTGCGGAAGAGGCGGAGGCGACGCGCGTGGTTCTTGCGAACGCTCGACAGGGGGCGGTGGAGCAGACGAAAGCCCATGCCGACGCACGTGCGGCGCTGGACCGGTTCCGTGATCGGCGGGCGATGGGAGAGCAGGAGCAGGAACGAATCTCGAATGAACTGGCTGCTCTGGTTAAACGCGCCCGGGAAGCCCAACAGGCAAACCACGCCGCGGCCGAGCGCCTCAGTGCTGCCGAGAAAGCCCTTAAAGACTCGGAGCAGGCGCTGGGCCGAACGCGCGCTGAAGCCGAAATTCGACGGAGCGAAGTGGATGCAGCCGAGGAAGCCGCGCGGCGTGCGCTCGTTGCCCGCGATACGGTGTCCGCCGAAATAGACCTTCTGCAGAGCCTCGTCGCGGAGGGCGATGGCATCGGGTCGGCGCTGGCGTTCCTTGCCGAGCATGACGAATGGACCACCGAGGCCGTTACGGTTGCCGATCTCATCGGATGCGACGAGAAAGATCTCCTGGCCTTCGACGCGGCCCTTGGCGAATGGGCCGACTGCCTGGTTGTAGATACTGAAGACGAAGCCAACGAAGCCATCGCACGCCTCCGTGTAGCGGAGAAAGGCCACGCCACGTTTATCGTTTTGGATCGGTTGCCCGCGCAGTCGCATCGCATTCGCTCCGGCATCCCTGCGGGCTCAACGCCCGCTATTCGCGCCGCGCGCGTGCCCGATGCGAAGTACGAGCCGCTGTTGCGCCTCCTCCTGCAGAACGTGTTCATCCTCGATTCGCTGGCTGATGCCCGCCGCCTCCGCGATGAATACCCCGAGGCCACGTTGGTCACGCGCGACGGCGAGTGGACCACGGCGCGAGGGTTCGTTTCGGGCGGAAAGGGAAACGCGAGATCCACAGCCGGGCGTCTTGGCAGGAAAGAACGTCTGGAACGTGCGATGGCGACACATGCAGAGGCCGAACGACAACTCGGCACATTGCAAACCGCGCTTGTACAAGCAAAGGTGGTTCTGGAGGCTGTGGAAATAGCGGCAGCCGAAGATGCCGTTGAAAAGGCCCGTTCCGCTCGGGATGAAATCCGGGTTGCCGCCACGCGCGTTGCGATAGAGCAACAAGGGCTCATCGAGCTGCGGGAGCGACTTGTGGTACGGCGCGACGCTCTCATGGCTGCCTGGGAACAGGAGCCGAATCTTAACGATCTTGAAGCTGCCACCGATGGGGAGCTAGCTACGTCTCGGGAAGCTGCTGAAGTGCTCGCCCGTGCAGATGCCATGTTTGATGCGTCGGATGCTAAGGGCCGGGAAGCCAACGAAAGCTGGGGCGAGGCGCGCCTCGCCCTCGTTCAGGCGAAGAACAAAGCCGAGGGCCTCCAGCACGATCTGGGGCGCATCGTGCGCGGGTTTGCCGACCTCGATCAGCGCGGCGAGCAGCGTTCGGAGGAATCCGAGCGCCTCCGGGAGTCCATAGGCGAAGGCGAGAACACCAAGGTGGCGCTTTCATCGCGCCTGGATGAGAAGCGTGCCGGCACAGACGCCCTCCAACAAGACGTGACGGCTGCTGAGCAGGCTCTCCTGGAGGGCCGCGCACTCATCTCCGACACCGAGAAAACGCTTCGCGATATTCGGCATAACCGCGATGCGGCACTCCAACGCCAAACCACTGTCGACCTGCGCCTCACGGAGATCGCCACGCGGCAAGAGGCCATTGCAGAGCGGCTTGAGGGAGAGCACGGCGTGACCATCGACGAGGCTACCGCACAGATTGAGCCCGCAGGTGAAGAAGAAACACCGTTCGATCCGGACGGGGCCAGGGCCGAGATTCCCACGCTACGTAACCGCATCCGTAGCCTGGGTGCGGTGAACGCGCTGGCGCTGGAGAGCTTTGAGGAGGAGCAGCAGCGGCTGGAGTTCCTCAGCGCACAGCACGCCGATTTACAGGAAGCCGAACAGACGCTCCTCAACACCATCGAGGAAATAAACACGACGGCATCAGCGCGCTTCATCGCGACGTTCGAGCAGGTTCGCGAAGCCTTCGAACGCCTCTTCGCCGACCTGTTCGGAGAAAATGCTACGGCCACGCTCATCCTCGACGGCGACGATCCGCTTGAAGCGCCCATTGAGGTGAAGGCGCGCCCGAAGGGCAAGAAGCCGAGCACTATCGACCAGCTATCCGGCGGCGAGAAAACGCTCACGGCCATTGCGCTGCTCTTCGCCATCTACCTCGTCAAACCCTCGCCGTTCTGCATCCTCGATGAGGTGGACGCCCCCCTCGACGACGCCAACATTGGTCGGTTCATGGACCTGATCCGTTCGTTCGCAACGTCCACGCAGTTTATCCTCGTCACCCACAACAAGCTGACGATGGAGGCCGCCGACCGGATGTACGGCATCACCATGCCCGAGCCCGGCATCAGCCGGCTCGTGGGGGTGAAGTTTGACGAAGTGGTGCGCGAGAAGGAAACGGCGGCGGCATAGCACTGCTCGCCCAAGGTCCGCTGCCCGAACGTGAGAGCGCCCTCCAGAACTGATTCAAGGAGAAAGCTCTACGTTGATGGCCGGTAGTCCGTTGATCAAGTGCCCCGGCGCAGAGGTGCCGCCGCAGTAGAATTATCCTGGTTCCAACAGGCTCTTAGGTCGACGTTTGAAGGCCCAGCCAGCGTGCGATGATGTTGCGTTGGATGTCGTTGGTGCCCGAGTAGAGTGTGCCGCCGACGGCGTCGCGCATGGCGCGCTCGGCTTCGTACTCGGCCATATATCCGTAGCCGCCGAGCGTGCGAATCGCGTCCATAGCGGTCTCCACGTAGGCTTCGCTGACGAAGAGCTTGGCTATCGAGGCGTCGAGGCCGACCTTGCGGTCGCTGTCGAGCTTGGACGCGGCCTGGTAGGTGAGCAGGCGCGACGCTTCGAGCCGCACCTTCATATTGGCGAGGCGATGCGCCACGGCCTGAAACCGCCCGATGGATTGGCCGGAAGCCTTACGCTCGCGCGCATACTGGATGGCGTTCTCCAGCAGCCGCTGCATCGCCCCAACGTGCGTGGCTACGAGACAAGCCCGCTCCCACTCCATCGACTGGGCGAAAATTGGACCGCCGGCACCAACGGCACGGATCACGTTTTCGGCAGGAACGAAGACGTCCTCCAGAACGAGTTCGCCAATGGGGCACGTACGCAGGCCCATCTTTTCGAACTTTTGGCCCGGTGTGTAGCCCGGCGTATCGCACTCAACGAGGAAGGCTGTGATGCCACCGTGGTAGCCCTTTCCGGGGTCGGTCACAGCATAGATCACAGCCAGGTCGGCGACGGGGCCGTTCGAACTGAATGTCTTGGTACCATTGAGAACGAAGCCACCGTCCTTCGCCACAGCACGCGTTTGCATGGCAAATGCGTCGGAGCCGGAGCCCGGTTCTGTGATGCCGTTAACAGCAATGAGCGAGCCATCGGAGAGGCCAGGGAGGAAGCGCTGCTTCTGCTCCTCGGTGCCATGCTTGACGATGGGTACGACGCACGCGAGGATGTGTGCGCAGACGGCGAAGACGAGGCCGCCGTCGCGGCAGCCATAGCCGAAGGCCTCGAGCACGATGGCTGTCGTGAGGGGATCGGCTCCGATGCCGCCATATTCTTCTGGCACGGGCAGGCCCTGGAGGCCCATTTCGCCACACTTCTCCCATAGAGCACGATCGAACTTCTGCGCACGGTCGCGCTCTACGATGTCGTCATTCAGCTCCTTCTGGGAGAAGCGAACGACCTCGTCGCGGAGAATCTTTTGTTCTTCGGTGAGATTAAAATCCATTACGCCAGCGCTTTCAGGCGTTGGTAGTCAACCTTGTCGGTCGAGGTTTTGGGCAGACTCTCCTGAAAGGAGAAACTGTCGGGAATCATGTAAAGTGGGAGCGTCTCGGAGCAGTAGCGCTTCATGGCAATGATTGATGGCTGGCCTTCGCCGGCCCACGCGACGAAGGCCTTGATATGTACGTCGCCATCTTCTGAGAGCGCGATCACGGCGGCCTCCGCGATGTCGTCGTGGCGGTAGAGCGCGGCTTCGATCTCCCCAAGTTCTACGCGGTAGCCGCGCCGCTTGACCATGCGGTCGCGGCGGCCCCGGAAGATATAGTCGCCGTCGGCGTCCTCCTCTACAATGTCACCAGTTTTGTACCACGGCGTGCCGTCCTCGTCGATGTAGAACGCCTCTGCGTTGCGCTTCGGCAGGCTCCAGTAGCCCAGCATCACCGAGCCGCCCGCTACGTAGAGTTCGCCCGTCTCACCGGCCTGTACTTCGGTGTCGTCCAGGTTCATCACCTTGCAGCGGTCGTCGGAGCAGGCCTGCCCAATGGGCAGCGGCTCCTCGCGCTCGGGCGGAATTGCGTCCGGCACCTCGTAATAGGTGCAGACGTTGGTTTCCGTCGGGCCGAAGAGGTTGAAGTAGCGCGGATGCGACCATACGGCCTTCGTCGCGCGGAGGTACTTGATGGGAAAGACCTCGCCCGCAAAGTTTACGATGCGGAGTGCACTGTAGTCGTGCTCCTCCATCTTGCCATACTCTACAAGGAGCCGGAGAATGGAGGGCGTCGAATACCACGCGGTGATCCTCTCCTCCGCGATCAACGGCGCCAGGCGGAGTGGTTGCTTTCCGACGTCCTCGCCGACGAGCACGAGCGTCGCGCCATGCTTGAGGGGCACATAGAGGTCAAGTATCGAAAGGTCGAAGTGAAGGGGCGCGTGCGAGGAGAAGCGGTCCTCTTCGGTCGGCCTGAAGACCTCCGAGCACCAGTCCACGAAAGCGAGCGCGGTGCTGTGGTTGTGCATCACGCCCTTCGGCACGCCTGTTGAGCCGGACGTGTAGAGGATGTACGCGAGGCTCTCCGGCGGGTCCATCTCGGCGGGTGGCGCCGCCGATTCAGCCCATTTCGGGCCACGCAGCAGCACGAGGTCCACGCCGTAGGCGCGAAGGTCTGTCAGATCCTCAGCTAGCGGCGCATCGAGGCCAAACTCAGCGACGAGCGGCTCAACCAGGTCGCGGTCCACAACCAGCGCCTTTACGGTGCAGTTACTAAAGATGAATGCGTTGCGGGCCGTGGGGGCGCTGTAATCCACGGGGACGTACGCACCACCTGCCTTGAGCACCCCGAAGAGCGCTGCGACAGTGCCGATAGACTTCGGCGCACAGAGCCCCACCCGGTCGCCCGGCTTCACACCGATGCTCTCTAGTGATTCCTGAAGGCGGCCGGCGAGCGCGTCCAGATCCCGGTACGAAACCTCAACGTCGCGCTCGGGGTCGCGTACGGCGGTGCGCTCGGGTACTTTTTGCGCCGAGGCGCGCAGAAGGCCGTGCAGCGTCCGCATTTTTACGCGCTCTTGGCCTGGATGGTCGTGGCGATGACGTCGAGCGTGTCCAGGTAGTCGGCACTCATCTCGTGCGCCTCGAACTCAACGCCGAATTGTTCTTCCAGGAAAGAGACGAGTTCGACCGTGGAGATTGAGTCGAGGACACCGCCCGTGATCAGCGGCGTGCTGTCTTCAAGCATGTCCGGGTTCTCACCGGGTAGAAACTTCGTGAGGATATACTCTTTGACACTGGCCTTGATATCGGTGGCCGAGGCAGGTGTTGTGGACATTGGGAATCCTTCGTCGAGGGTTCGGTAGGGATGGCTTGCGGAAGTGTAAGGCTCACTCTAGGGATTCGGGCGTTTCGGCGCCGGCGTCCACCGTATCGGCCGGTTGGTCGGCCAGTCCAAGCTCCGCGCCGTTCTCGACGAGTAGTTTGTACAGGCTGGTGCCAAGCAGCTGGTGCCCGTAGACACTCGGATGGTCGTCCCAAGTTGCGAGGAAGAGTTCTCCTTCGATATCCTCGACGTTTTCGTAGGCGTCCTTGATGTCTAGGACGATGAATCCGGCTTCGCGGGCAAGTGTCATCACGTCCTCCGTAGATGAAATCGACCATCCGTCACGTGCGTTCTCTATCGTACGAGGGACAAAGAGCCAGATCGGTAGGGTTCCGGCTTCACGGCAGTGGGTGACGATGCGGCGATACTGCTCGCCTAAAGCTTCGAGCACAAATGGCTCCAGGCGCTGACGAATCTCGGCCTCCAGCAAGGAAGGTCCCACTCCGGCACGCTGAATAATAGCAGCGAGATGATCCGGGATCTCCATGTCGGATAAGGCCAACTTGGCGAGGTGCTCAAGCAGGAAGCCTTTTTCGACGGTGTGGCCAGTATAGATAAGCAGATTCGGTTGGAAGGCGAGGACTTCCTCAATGCGCGCAAGATGCTGCAAGGCGCTGTAGCCACCCACGGCAAAGTTGAGGATCTCGTAGCGGGCAAACGAGCCGGCCTGCCGAGCGAACTCTTCGTTCAGCCGAACCTCGGCGACGGCCTCGAAGGTCTCGTGGCCTTCGACGCCCGCGCCCATCTCGACAGAAACGCCGAGAAACGCCACGCGGTAGGTGCTGTCCGGCTTCGCCTGCGTGTACTCCTGGTCGCGCATCCCCCACTGGTTGGTCAAGAAAGGAGCGCGCTTGAAGGTGGACGACAAGGACGGACGGAGCCGGTACATAGAGATGT
>JADFLK010000216.1 GCA_022564455.1 Bacteroidota bacterium | reverse complement strand
TTATGTAGGCCGGCAGGTGGGTGGCGATAAAGGTGACGTGAAAGCCGCAGACGAAGAAACCGGCAAGCAGCAGCCAGAACCCCCGGTGCGCCATTGCCTCGCGCAAGGCCTCGCCGAGGGGCTGGGTGCTGACCACTGGCTTGGCTTGCGGGGACGGATCCGGCTTGCTGCGCCGGCGCATCGGATAGGCAAGGGCGATGATCAGTGAAACGAAAAGGACGAGGCGCATGGTTCAGAAAAAAATGGACGTGTTGCACCTGCACGATACCGACTACCGTTTGTTTCAGGCAAATCAACCCGGCAGCCTCCTAAACCCGTTGTCCCTTCCATCTCACGCGGTTCGTCCAGTGCGCCACGGCGGAGTCGAGTTGCATAAACACGGCGCAAAGCAGGACGAGCGCGTGGCCAGAGAAGCCCACTGCGGAAGGCGCGCGATGCGATCTGAACTTCCTTTGATGAGGTACTACGTGATCAGCAGCGGCCAGCCGAACAGCGGCGCGAACACAAGAACGAGCCGGAACGCAAGGTGGAGAATCAGGATCGCGGCTGGGCTGCCGCCCCGGATCAGGTAGGCTTTCTTACGGAAGCCACGCCTCGCCGAACGTCTGGTACATACGGGCTCACTTCACGCTGCACGCTCAGCATGTGCAGTTTCAAGCCTGCGCAAACGGACTTCTTCCAGCCGAGCGCGTCGCAGAAGAGGGTGAACGAAAGGACCGGCAACAACGCCATGTACGTCAACGTGGGTGCGTTGACGAGTTGCGCCATGCAAGGCGCGAAAAAGCGTGCCGCAGAGGGAAACAGCTTCAGCAGCAGTGTCCCGGCAATCGCAAATCCGATAGACGCTGCGACAACCAAAATGCCACGCGGAAGATGTGACGGCTGAGGGTGGGACTATGGTTGGGAGTGGACGAGGGCATTTGGCGGTGGGCGCGGGCACCGAAAAGTAACTTTCGCGAAGCCGTCGCTGCCGCCTCAGAGTAGCTTCCTTTCGCTCTTTCACGGTGCGGGGTGAGGTACATCTCGACCCTACCACTTGCCCTTAACGTCCTCACCGACCGTGACCGCTGTCCGTCCGCCTGAGTATTTCCCGCGCCTCGAATACTGTGCGCTGATGCTTGCAGCCGGGCGTTTCGTAGTGGCCGACACGTTTCTGTTCAGTCGCCAGAGCTGGCACAACCGCACAAAAATCCGCACGCCGGACGAGCAGGGCTGGCAGTGGCTCACGGTACCCCGAAAGCACGGTACGACGGACAAAGCACTGAATACTCTCGAACTGGATGCTTCCACGCCGTGGGCACGGACGCACTTGCGTGCTCTGCACGTGAACTACAGCATGGCGCCGTTTTACGAGAGGTACGCGGAGGACATTGAGGCGCTACTTGGCGAGCCGTACTCCTCTCTGGGTGCGCTGGCGGTGGCCACCGTGAAGTGGGTTCACAAGAGGATCGGCGCGCCGTCCGAGTTGCTTGTGGCCTCCGAGTTGCCGGGTGCGCCGGATACGTTGCGGGGTGTATGGGAAGCGCTAGGCCGTTTCGACACGCTGATTACACTTCCCGAATCATCCGAGCGGGACACGCATAACCTATCAGACGCAAACGTCGAGACCTTTCACTTCACCGAACAACCTCGGACGCAGAACTTCCCTGGCTTTGTGCCGGGTTTGAGCGCGCTGGATATGTTGTTTAACCACGGGGCGGGGTAAATGTGAGCGGCATCTACCATCACTGGGCTACCTCACGTAAACACGCGTTCCCGCAGATGCGCCAGCATGTCATCCACCATCCCATCGAGCGTGTACTCCGGTTTCCAGTTCCAATCGCTGCGCGCGGCGGAGTCATCGGCGGAGGAGGGCCATGAGGCGGCGATGTTCTGCCGAAAATCGGGCTTGTAGTGCGTAGTGAAGCCCTCGATATGCTCCGTGATGGCAGATGAAAGCTCCTCGGCCGAGAAGCTGAACGCCGCGACGTTGTAGCTCGTGCGGACGGAGATCTGTTCCTTCGGCGCGTCCATCAGCTCCATCGTAGCGCGGACGGCGTCCGGCATGTACATCATCGGGAGGCGCGTATCGGCTTCCAGGAAGCAGGTGTATTCACCCTGCTCCAGCGCCGCGTGGAAGATCTCGACCGCGTAATCCGTGGCGCCCCCGCCGGGCTCGGCGCCATACGAGATCAGGCCGGGATAGCGGAGGCTCCGCACATCCACCCCGTACCGCAAATGATAGTACCGGCAGAGGAGTTCGCCGGAGACCTTCGTGACGCCGTACATCGTAGTCGGCTCCAGAGGCGTTTTCTGTGGCGCATTGTCAGGGGTCGTTGGGCCAAACACCGCGATTGAGGAAGGCCAAAAGACCTTCAGCCCGTTCTCGCGGGCAATCTCCAAAACGTTTCGCAGCCCGCCAACGTTGACTTCCCATGCGAGGTCCGGGGCCTGCTCGCCCCGCGCCGACAACAGGCTGGCGAGGTGATAGATCGTGTCTACGTTGTAGCGCTGAGCCACCTCGTCCAGCTTCTCGCGGTCGCGTATGTCAACTACCGCGTAGGGCCCCAACGTCTCCGCCTCTTCTTTGGGTTCGCGCAGATCCGTGGCGACGACAGCCTCGGCACCGTGGCGCTTACGCAAAGTGCGGACGAGATCGGTGCCGATCTGGCCACGTGCGCCGGTAACCAGAATCATGCTCATCGGGGGGAGGGCTGCTGAGTCTGGGTGGAACGTAGGCACGTGTCTGCCGGGCTGGCAACCTGTTCCTCAAAAGCGCAAAAACCGGGTGAAGGAATGGCCGCAAAGAAAAAGGCGCGTCTCTGCCGTGCGGCGGAGACGCGCCCTGAAACGAGCGGCATCAGTCGAGGCTAGTTCGGTTTTGTAAGTGCCGTCAGGAAGGAGTTGTTTCCGCGAATGACGCGGATGAGAAACGTGTCTCCGCTGCGAACATCACCGTAGGCTGATTGAAACTCTGCTACGGACTTCACAGCCTCGCGGTCCACCTCTATGATCACATCACCCACGCGGAGGTTGGCGTCGCGGTAGGCCTCGCTGCCACGTTCGACGTCGCTGATTAGAACGCCTTCAACGACGTCCTTGCTGAGGCCAAACCGCTGCCCTGCCGCGGACGTGAGATCGTGCAGTTCGAGGCCGAGGCCATCCAGGTGGGTCGGTTCCGAATCGAGGGGAGGTGGAGTGGGCCTTCCTCCATTTCGAGTGACGAGGTCGTTCCCCGGCCGCTCACCCAGGGTAACTGTTGCCGTGGCGACCTCCCCATCGCGGTTGTACGTCAACTCAACTGTGTCGCCGGGGCGCTTGTTGGAGATAAGCGAAACAAGCTCGCCGCTGTCGGTTAGTTCGTGCCCATCCACGGCGGTAATCACGTCGCCGGGGCGGAGGCCGGCTTCGTAGGCTGGCTGGTTGCCGTTCGCGTCATTATTGATCTGGCCGATTTGGGCGGCACTCAGTGGCACGTCGAGCGCTCGTGCGAGTGAGGGCGTTACGGCAGAAAATCCTATGCCGAGATAGCCGCGTTCAACCGAGCCGGAATTGATCAGTTGGTCTACGGTGTTCTGAACAATGTTTACCGGAATGGCGAAGCTGATCCCCTGAAAACCACCAGTGCGGGTTGCGATGGCCGTATTGATGCCGATGATCTCCCCTTGCAGGTTCACGAGCGGACCACCGGAGTTTCCCGGATTCA
Organism: Bacteroidota bacterium; assembly: GCA_022564455.1. Next base: position 1,128 of record JADFLK010000216.1, on the reverse strand, counting down.
CGGCCGCGTCCGTCTGGAGGTAGTCGGAAATCCCCGCACCCTGGCGTCGGCCGAATGCCGAAATAATGCCGGCTGTGACGGTGTTGCTGAGGTTTCTCGATAGCGGGCTGCCGAAGGCCAGCACCCATTGTCCAACGCGAAGTGTGTTCGTGTCGCCATACGAGAGGAAGGGGAAATCACCACCTTCCACTTTGAGGACAGCGAGGTCGCTGAAGGGGTCGGTGGCCACCACTTCGGCGCTGAGCACGCGGCCATCGAACAGGGCCACCTCAAGCTCGTCGGCGCCGTCAATCACATGGTTGTTGGTGACGATGTATCCATCCGAGCGCACGAAAGCCCCTGAGCCCATGCCATTCTGTTCGAAGGGCTGGCCGTTGCCGCCCGATCCGGGCTGCTGGAAGAAATCCTCGAACGGTGTACCGTTGAAAGGATTCTGCAGCTGGCCGCCCTGGCTGTTCCGGGAAATCAGGCGTGTTGAGCGAATCTGGACGACGGCCGGGTTGACGGCTTCCGAGACCTCGCTGAAGGCGTCGCCGAGATCCTCGGCGGTCGCAATGGCATCCGACGCAGCGAGCGCGTTTTGGCCTCCGAGACCGCCCGGGTTGATCAAGTTGGCGGCCGACGTGATGAAAAAGATGCCGGCGAGAAACGCGATTGTTAGCAGGACGGCGATGGACAGTTTCTTTCTGGTTCCGGTACTCATCGTTTTGTTTGATGTGTGAAGATCGGGGGGCTGGTTGCGGGTGTCACGCACGAAGGCGGCAGCGGTTGCATCGGCTGGGTCAATCAACAGTGTATTTGCCGCGATTCGTACGACTGAGGTCACACATCCAGGAATGTGAACCGGGCCGTTACAAAAAACGTACGGAGCCCTCGCGAGAGGGCTCCGTACGACCCGAGACCACCATCACGGGGTTTGCCTGGAGATAGCACCCTCAACAACGTGGACTGGCGAGGCTTTCGTGTGGGGGATAGAAAAGTTTTGGGGGTGCAGATTGCATTGAACTTATTGCGCCTGTGGTGGTCGTGCGATTCATAAATCTCCCTACACGCCGGGAATCCCCGGCTCCGTCATTGAGCGCACGTCCAGCACTTTGTCGATATGGTTCTCGGGGACGAGGCTCATCT
>JADFLK010000215.1 GCA_022564455.1 Bacteroidota bacterium | reverse complement strand
TGAGCCAGGGTTTGCTCGCGCACTCCCGGAGACCATCGTCCTCTTCGGGCGTACGGAAGCCGGCGAGCGCGTTGCCATCCTCAACACCGACCTCGACGAGACAACAAACTCGTACTCGTTCTCGTCAGCCACACTTACTGCTGTAATCCAGGAAGCATTGCTCGAGAGATCGATCTTTGAGCGCTTCGAGATATCGGTGCTCTCTTCGTCTGCGTCACTGGATGCCATACCGCTCATCATTGGGCCCGAACCTGCCGAGAACGAAGCGGATACCAGACCCCGCGTGGCGCTTACCCTGGTTCCATAACCCGGTTAGAGCGGATACATCTCCCCCAAAGATGCACCTTTCCTTAAACAGTTTCCTTTGCATGCGATCTATCCCCACTGGAATTCTATCCGCGATTCTATTCGCCGGTTTTCTCCTTGCGGAGCCCGCATTGGCGCAGAGCACGAATAACTACGGCTCGCCCTACTCGCGCTTTGGCGTGGGCGAGCGCCTCGTCCTCACGTCGTCGATGACCGATGCCATGGGTGGCGCCGGCACGGCCATGCGCTCCTCTCTGTACACCAATCTGGCAAACCCTGCCCAGTGGGCCGACCTGTCCTTCGTTGGGTTTTCTGCAGCAGCCCAGGTGCGTGGCACAGAGACAACGGATGCCGCCGATGCAACCAGCCGCGCTTCCGGCGGAGGTGTTCGCGGTATTGAGTTTGGTATTCCGATTTCCAGCCGGAAAGTGGGGATGACGTTTGCCTTCCGCCCCTATTCGCGCGTGGACTACCGCGCCATAGAGGACGGCGAGATCGTACCCGACGAGGGCGATACGCCCGTCGCGTACCGTCACAACTTTGAAGGCACCGGTGGACTCTACCAGTTCACAGCCGGGTTAGGCGTACGCCTTAGCCCCGCAATCAGCGTAGGCGCCAGCGCTGAGATGTTCTTTGGAACCATCGAATACCTCCAGCGCACCGAGTTTCCGGAGAACGACGAATACCTGGAGACACGAACCGCCCGCTCAACTCGCCTTTCCGGTGTTACTGGTACCGTCGGCGTGATTGTATCGAAAAACAATGTATTCGGTGAGAGCGATGCCATCCACTTCGGCGCATCCATTACGCTCCCGGCCCATCTTTCGGGCGACTTCGTGCAGACGCTCGGCGTAAGCCTCGATCGCGACACCATTGCCACAGCACTGGATGGAAGTGTGACGCTGCCGTTGTCTGCTCGCTTCGGTATCGCTTACACAGGAAGTGAGCACTGGAGCTTTGCGGCGGATGTACTCTACGAACCCTGGAGCTCCTTCGAAAGTGACTTCGCCTTCGGCGGATTCGATCCGGTTTCCGGCATCAACAGTTTGAAGGATCGGCTACGTGCGGGTGGAGGATTTCAGGTAGTACCAGGCGGAAGACGGCGTACGGCCGGATATTTTGCGCGAACGGCCTACCGCCTTGGCGCTTACGCAGAGCGCTCCTTCTATGCGCCGTTCGACACCAACCTGAACACGTTTGCCCTTACGGCCGGCGTCAGTCTTCCAACCGTCGTTCCGGCAGCACGGTTCGACCTTGGCCTCGAAGCCGGAATGCGCGGTACCACCGACGGCATGCTAGTTCGCGACATTTTTATCCGTGGAACTGCTACCATCAACTTTGGCGAGCGCTGGTTCGTTCGGCGTCGCCTCGGTTAGCTTTGGAAGTTAGTTGGCCCCCATAACTCATCACTTCCTTTCATGCCTGGAACTCTCCCCCTGACAATGATTCGCACGTCTGCGTTCACTGTGCTGTTCATTTTTGCCCTTGGCGTTGTCGTCTCCCCCCCTGCCCAGGCGCAGCTCTGTGCGGACACGCAGGTGTATCTAATGGACAACGTGCGGACGAACTACAGCATGGGCTACGAGAACTTCAAGAACGAGGACTGGTGTGCTGCGCTACCCTACCTCCGCTGGGTGCTGGCAAACGACGCGCTCTTCACAGGCGCTGAGCCGGACGAGCGCAACTACCGCCGCCTCGTTGCCACGTATGAGGGGCTTGCAGACATGGCTGACGATGCAACGGTGAGGCGTACCTATCTCGATTCTTCTCTTGTTGCATCGGACCAAATGTACCAGGTAATGGATGAGAATGGCTTCGAGTATAACGTGCACGAGCGAACACTTGCCCGTGGGCGTTTCTATGAAACCCACGCAGCAGTCTACCCTGAGAACCAGTCCGAGGTGTACGATATCTACCTGGCGGCCTTCCGGATGGAGCCGGACTCGACGGATGACTACTACCTCAGCTACATAGGCCGTGTGGCGGCAGAGAAGGCGGCCGCAGAGGAAATGGACCCTCGTGAAGCCCGCGATCTGGTAGACGAACTGATCGCGTACGCAGACGACCCAACGTATCTCGAAGGCGTAAGCGAGTCCTTCCGGATTGAACCCATAGAATACTTCGCCGACCTGCACGAGGGCTTCCGAAACGGCGCCCTGGACGAAGAGGAAACGAAAGTACTGTTCGTGATGGCTTCGCAGATGGACAGCCTCATTACGGCTACGTACCCCGAGATAGACCCAGATGCACTGGCTGATGAACTGCTTCCAATAATCGTTGAGTTCGACCCGTCCCCTGACCTGCTTGCCGCCATGGGCGGTCGCGAATGTGCACGAGGAAATATTGAAGAATGCACCAGATACATTGAACGCGCTATCGCCATGTCAGAGTCCAGCACGCAGAAGCGAGACTTGTGGTACAGCCTCGCCAACCGTATGTACAGCCGAGGCAACCGAGGGACGGCTTACACGTTGGCGGGCAACGCGCTCCAGTACGATTCCAACTTCGGACCTGCATTGTATCTGCGTGCTTCCGTCGTTGCCAGAACCGTAAACTCGGGTACACTCCGAGGCCGCATGGCCTATTGGTGCGTAGCCGACCTGTTCAGCCGTGCTGCTGCTGCGGGTGGTTCCACGGCATCAGTGGCTCGCCGGGCAGCGAACCAGTACGCTGGCTCCGGGCCATCGAGTGAACAGTATTTCTTCGAGGGCTTCCGAGCAGGCCAATCGGTGACAACGAGCCATGGTTATGGCTCGTGTACCACAACCGTTCGCTAAGACGACCAGTATTCGAAATGGGCCACGTTCCGTAAGGAGCGCGGCCTTTTTTGTTTGAGTGACGCGCGATAACTTCCCGTGTTGTAGTCTAGCAATTCATTCCCGCACCGATCCCCTCTTGCCATGTCTCTTCTTCGTATTCGCTTCAGCTCTCTTGCTTCCGGCCTCGGCCTCGCGGCGTGGATGCTCGTGATGGCTTGTGCCGCGCCGGCCTCCACGTCCGATCCTTCCGGCGGCACGCCGGATGCTCCGTCGGAGTACGTTGCCGTTCACGACAGCGCCTCTGTCTCGCCCATCTGCCCGGACGTCAATTTCTACCTCACCGAAACAGTGAGCGCGAACTACAGCGTCGGTACGTCGAACTACCAGAATGGCGACTATTGCGGAGCTCTCCTGTACCTGCGCTGGGTACGTGACAACGACGCGTTGTACACAGGGGCCGATCCTGACGACCGGACGTACTGGCGCCTGGCAGATATCTACGAGCAGCTTGCCGCCATGGCCGGCGACGACGAAATGCTGCACCAGGCCTACTTCGACTCCACGCTCGCCATTCACACTGAAGCGCAGAACGCGTTGGCAGCAGCCGGACTGCCGGTAAACAAGGCGCGCTATCTGCTGGATGAGGGGCGTTTCTACGAAACCTACGCCGATGAATATCCCGACCAGCAGGACGGCGTGTACGACCTCTATCTGGAGGCCTTCCGCGAAGACCCCGAGTTCGTCAACGACGCCTATCTCAACCGCATGGCCCAGATGGTGATGGAGCGCGGCGACCGCGACGAAGCTGTTGAATTGCTACAAGAACTCATCGCCCAGGCCGAAGACGCCACCTACCTTGAACAGGCGTACGCCTCGGCCTCGGCGCCCGCCTTCATGTCCTGGACGGCTCGCCTTGAAGAACTCATGGCCGATATCCGCGGCGGAGACCGTGACTTCGAGAACCTCCGCATGGCCATCGCCATCGCCCAGCAAGAAGAACGCGACGACTACATCGACGAGCTCCTCCCCCTCTACGCCGACCAGAACCCAACTACGGAACTGCTGTGCGCTCTCGGTAGCCGGGCAGCTCGGAACGGGCAGATTGAGGCGGCACAAGGCCACGTGAGCGAAGGCATTGCGCTGGCTACGTCAAATTCGCAGAAGCGAGACTGCGCCTACCGGGCGGCGGCCGGAGCCTACTCCAGCAACCGGGGAGCAGCCTATCGCTTCGCGGGGCAGGCACTCCAGTATGACAGCGGACACGGCAAGAGCCTCTATTTGCGGGCCTCCATCGTAGCCGGAACCGTACGCGGAGGAGGTATTCAGGCACGTGCTGCCTACTGGTGCCTAGCCGACATGTTTAACCGCGCCGCCGCCACCGGCGATCCTGCCATCGCTGGACGAGCCCGCAGCGCTGCCGCCAGATATAACCGTGCCGCGCCTTCCCAGCAAGAGTACTTCTTTAACCCAGGCTGGCGTCCCGGCCAACGAGTTACTTCGAGCACAGGCTATGGCTCGTGTACCACGACCGTGCGTTGACACAACCATCGGCCAACATCAGAAGCCGTTTCCGACGCCGGGAACGGCCTGCTTATTGGTTGGGGGTATGAGAGTAGCGTTAATGAACCCCTCCCTCCTCGAGGGAGGTGGCCGAGCGCAGCGAGGTCGGAGGGAGGGCCACGAGATAGCGAGATGCCACGGTATGCTCTCTTCCCAATACACTTAGCTGGCGTGCGGCAAACCCCCACCCCGCTTCGCGGGGAGCC
>JADFLK010000214.1 GCA_022564455.1 Bacteroidota bacterium | reverse complement strand
AAAGGCAGCTTGTTTCCGCCGTCCACGACCACCATGCCGTTTTGCTCGAACCTCTCGCCGACGGAAGCGGCACGCAGCTTTTCCTAATCCGCTTCGGACGCCTCGTTGCACGGATTGACGTGCCGAGGGATCCATCTCCCACCGACGAAGCGGAACTACGCTCAATGCTGGCCCAACACTTCGACCCTTCGCTTCCTCCGCCGGAGCGTTTCGGCCGCCCCGACGTAGACGAGATCCGAATCATCGCGCACTGGATGCGCCTTCGAGAGAATGCGACGAAACAGGTTCAATGGGCGACGGATATGCTGTTCGAGGAGTTTGAGGAGCAAGTTTGGGCTACCATGTTTCCTTCCTCAAACATTATCCCAAACATTGATCCCTCCTCCGAAGTAGTAGAAGCATGAAAGCTGTTGGATTCGGAATTCTGGTGATGGTCCTGGCCGGTGTGTTCTGGCCGCGCCGGGACGATGTTCGCACGGAGGAGGTTGAACTACCCCTCGGCGACTCGACGGTGGTGCTGGCCGTACACGAGCATGGAGATCCGGCGTTCTTCATCTCCATGCTCGTTCTCCACGACAACGAAAACACGGCGGCCGAAGCCGGGGCTGCCTTCGTAGAGGATCACGGAGGGCGGCTCGTAGAGCTCCGCGCGCAGGGTGAACGCCGCGTCGGCTTCTCAATCGACGGCAGGCACTACGACTTCGACCCGAACCGCATCTTTACGGATGTTGGCATCCGAACTACGCTGGAACCGGAGGCTTCGGACGAAGCCATCGCGGCTACACAACGGTTCGCCGACAGCCTTCTGGCTGTCTACAACCCACACCTCGTGATTGTCACCCTCCACAACAACACCCCCGACAACTATTCGGTGCTAAGTTATGCGGGAGGCGGACAGTACCAGCAAGATGCTGAGGCAGTCCACATAGGGGAAGGCGTCGATCCGGACGACTTCTTTTTCGTTACAGATCGCAATTTGTACGAAGGCCTCCGCGCCGACGATTTCAACGTAGTGCTCCAGAACAATGCGAGTGTAACCGACGATGGCTCGCTGTCCGTTTGGGCTGCTCAGAATAACTTCCTGTATGTGAATGTGGAGGTCGAGCATGGCCATCTGGAGCAGCAGAAGGCCATGATCGAACGCCTCGAACTCCTCCTTCGCATGGTTGAACACTGACCACACACAGACTCCAAAACCATGCAGTTCTCCCTCGAAACCGCACTACCGATTCTGGAACGGACGCCGCCGGTGCTGAACGAGATGTTGTGCGGTCTCGACGATGAATGGACGACGCCCAACGAAGGCCCCGAGACATGGAGCCCGTTCGATGTGATTGGACACCTCATCCACGGCGAGCGCACCGACTGGATTCCCCGAGCCCGCATCATTCTGGAGCACGGTGAGGCACGGCCTTTCGATCCGTTTGATCGGTTCGCACAGTTCGAGGAGAGTCGCGGCAAACCCATGAAGACGCTGCTGGATGAGTTCGCAGCATTGCGCGACCAAAACCTGATGGCGCTCCAGGATATGAACTTGAGCCCTGAAGATTTTGGGAAGCGGGGCGTTCATCCAGAGTTAGGCGTGGTCACTCTCGGGCAACTGCTGGCTACATGCGTGGTGCACGACCTCGGGCACATCGCGCAGATCAGCCGCGTAATGGCGAAGCAGTATGGTGGCGAAGTAGGTGTGTGGCGTGCCTACATCCCGGTATTGGGCGACCGAACCTCGTCGTGATCGTTCCCCGATCCGAGTTTTCCGGTGATGCCGTGGGGGAGCACTATGATGAATTGGACGAGTTTTATAGGGAGGTCTGGGGCGAGCACCTTCATCATGGCCTGTTTGTACGTGGCGATGAATCCGTTGAGGAGGCCACCGAGGCCCTGATCAGGAAAGTGGCCGAGGCTGCACAAATCAAGGCAGGCGATTGCATCTGCGACGTGGGATGCGGCTACGGAGGCGCCGCACGATGGCTTGCTGAGAACATGGGCGCGCTCGTGACGGGGCTGACGCTTTCTGAGGCACAGGCCTCATACGCCCAGGCTCAACCCGTCGGGAATGGCACCCCCAAGCCGGTTATTCTTCTCCGAGATTGGTTAGAGAACGGCCTGCCGGATAGCCAGTTTGATGCGGTCATTGCCATTGAGAGCACGACGCACATGCCGGAGCGCCAACGGGTGTTTTCGGAGATGGCGCGGGTACTCAAACCCGGCGGATGTCTCGTGGCGTGTATCTGGATGACGAGCGAAAACCCTTCCGCGCATACTGTCAGGCATCTCCTCGAGCCCATCTGCCGGGAGGGCAGGTTGGCCGGGATGGGGAGTGCTTCGGAGAATCGGGCGTGGATAGAAGCCGCCGGTCTGATTGTAGAATCGGTGGAAGACCTGAGCCGCAACGTTGCGCGAACCTGGACGATCTGCGCCAAACGTGTAGCGGTAGGTGTTCTTCGTAACCGCCGTTACCGCAGCTTCCTGTTCGATTCGTCCCGGCAGAATCGGGGCTTTGCACGCACGCTCCTCAGGCTTCGTCTTGCTTACGCCGTCGGGGCGATGGAATATGGCTTCGTGGTGGCCAGAAAGCCGATTTGATCCACGAGGACAACTTTAGGAAGGTGCGTGGTGGCCGATACCTCTCGCGTCCGCTATGTCTGCCTTCCCAACATTCTTTTCGCACAGGAAGCCGTATGCGCACGCACCAGTTTCGTTCGCCCGCGTGCTATCATCCGACGCGGGCGACAAGCAACAGTTGTTGCTGACGGTCTGGTTTTTATCCATGATGCCCATGATATTCGGGGGGCTCATGGTGCTACGGGGCTCGGCCATTCCTGTAGATATCGGCGGGGTGGACGTCCGGGTAACGCTGTACTTCCCGATGGTTCTATGTACGCTGTATGCGCTCTGGTTTGGATATTGGTGGGGTGCTATTCCTGCGTTTATTGCACATGCAACGGTTGCGGTGGCAGGCGGGGTTGGAGTTCCGTGGGCGCTGCTACTCGGTGTGACGGACTTGCTCGCTCTTGGTGTGCTGATTGTTGCCTATCAGGCCTCACCGGTCTCAACCACCCTGCGCTCAGCCGGGTCCCTTATCTTCTTCCTCACGACATCCTTCGTGGCCGTACTAGTATCGTCGGCCGGGGCGTTCGTTTGGGCGTTCGTGAAGGGGCTTTCTCCTTCCGAAACGCTGGACATCTGGAATGGTTGGTGGGTAGGAGGAATCCTTCTACATCTGCTGGTTACGGCTCCCATTTTGTTCGCCTTCGGCCGGAGGGTGGAGAACTGGAAGAAGAAAGCTGGCCTGCGACCTACCCGGCCGGACATCCTGACCCCAGCCCGCGTACTTATAGCATACGGCCTGGCAGTTTGCGCCCTCGTTGGGTACGGTTTTCTCACCCGTTACTTCGGATGGGGAGACGTGGTAACTTCGGATGTACTTACACCAGAAGTGTTCTCCACCCTGAACGGACTTTCCCTGCTTGAATGGATAACCTTCGGATTTATCGGCCTGGCGGGCTACTTCGGGTTTCTCATTTCAAAGGGTTGGAGTAAGACGGCCGCCGATCTGGCTGTTGCCAACGGGCTTCTTCACGAATTTCTTGATCAGCGCGAACTGGACCAGGCTCGTCTTGTTGAGTTTGCCGTTGAACAGGAGCAGGCTCGCCATGCTCGCGACACCTTCTTCTCCATCATCTCGCACGACCTTCGCGGCCCGATGGGCTCGCTTCTAGGGTTATCGAAGGTGGCCGAAAACCGGCTGAACGGCCACGATGACAAGGAGTTGGTCGAGATGGCCGCGTTGATGCACCAGTCCACCGAACGGCTGTATGGCCTCCTCATCAATCTCCTTGAGTGGGCGCGCCTCCAAACCGGGCAAATGCGTGTAGAGCCGGAGTTGACGAACCTGTCCGAGCATGTGGATAGCGTGATTGGCGTGGTGAGTAGCGTCGCTTCCGAAAAGTGTGTTTGGCTAAATAACCGCGTCTCGCCGGATGCAATTGCGTGGGCCGATCCTACCATGCTACAATCCATTCTGCTGAACCTGGTAGGCAACGGTCTTAAATTCACCGAGGAAGGTGGAAGCGTTACCGTTCGCGCAGATGAGGGCAACAATCAGCTTACCATCTCAGTGCAGGACACCGGCGTCGGCATGAGCGAAGAAGACATCGGCCGCCTCTTCCGAATTGACGAGTCGATTTCGCGGACAGGCACCGCTGGCGAACAAGGCAGCGGCCTCGGGCTCATTCTGTGCCAGGAAATGGTTGAGCAGCACGGAGGGACGATCTCCGTTGAGAGCGTCGTGGGCGAAGGCAGCACGTTTCACGTCGTGCTTCCGGTTGAATCACAGAACCCGGAGCGCGCAAGCGTGCTCGAACTAGTTGAGGCCGAGTAAGGGCGCACGTGAAGGATGAAGGATGAAGAGAGAAGTCGTTCTTTGGGCTTTGGGCTTCGTTCTTCATGCTTGGGGTGGAGGGTTGCGGATTGGAAGGTTTCAGGTTTGAAAGAATGAGCACGTTGGTATTTGAGATTTGGAGTTTGGGAATTCGTAATACTCCGTCCGCTATCCGCCGGCCGTTGCGCTCGGTGATTACGCCCTACCGTCCTCTACCCCCTGATACCTGGCTCCTGATCCCTGCCGAAATCGCACAGTCGCTTCGTGGTTGGGCCCGTGATGGGCTCGGTATATTTCCGCTCTCTTTTCGCAAGCGAACGTATTCTCGCACATGGCCACCACTACATCCGACATCCGCAACGGCCTCACGATCGTCTGGAACGGCGGCCTCTGGACGGTAATCGAGTTTCTTCACGTCAAGCCTGGGAAGGGCCCCGCGTTCGTCCGCACGAAGTTGAAGAACGTGCGCAACGGCAAGATG
>JADFLK010000213.1 GCA_022564455.1 Bacteroidota bacterium | reverse complement strand
AGGCAGCGCCGAGTTCGGCGAATTCTACCAAACGTTCTGGGGTCTCGACACAGACAATCCAAAGCACAAACTGGACACGACGTTCTCCATCATTAAGGCCAGCGAGCCGATGGGCCGCACCGCACCCGACGAGGAGCCCGAATCCATGTACGGCGACCAGCCCTACATGATGAACCTCCGCACGGACGACCTCGATGCTCTTGTGGCCCACCTACAATCGAAAGGTGTAATCATCCTGAAGCGCGAGGACGAGGAATACGGCCGATTCGCGTGGGTGCGCGACCCCGAAGGCAACCGCGTGGAGTTGTATGAACCGGTGGCGCAATGATGAAGCTCGCTCTACTGAAGGATCTCCCGGCCATCGTCGCGCTCCTCGCCGCCGCCGACCTGTGCCACGACGATCTCACACCGGAGCACATGGCGCACTTCCTCACCCTCCGTGACCGCGGTGAATTGATCGGGGCCGTAGGATTGGAATTGTCGGGTTCGGATGCGTTGCTACGTTCCTTGATTGTGGCCCCTAATCACCGTGGAAAGCGCCTGGGCATCCAGTTGGTAGAGGGGGTCGAAGCGCACGCCCACGACATGGGGGTGACCTCGCTCTACCTCCTGACTACGACCGCCGACCGCTTTTTTGAACAACGCGGCTACGAGCGGATTGAGCGCGCGTCTGTGCCGGAGACTATCGGAGCAACAACCGAGTTTGTGTCGTTCTGCCCGGATTCGGCGGTGTGTATGCTGAAACGGTTGGACTAGCCACCCTTTTGTGGCTCTCTGTAACACACGTCAAGCCTAAAGAAACGTCACTCCCGCGAAGAGCCTGCGTCCACGTAGGCGGGTACAGGGGCCTATTCCACAGCTTGGCTTTCAGTCAGGGATGTGAGCGCGCTCGATGAGCAACTCTCTGCCAGAGTCTATTCGCCCCCGTTCGTCAGAAGCTAATCTGCGGAATGGGTCCCCGCCTTCGCGGGGATGGCGTACCTGAAGGGGATGACGTACTGGAGATGGAAAGCTCTACCAGTTATACCCCAACGATATCAACTGCCCCGTGCCGAAGCCCGTATCGAGCGGCAGCATGGCGTAGTCGACGCGGAACGCTCCGACGGCCAGCCCGGCGCCGGCGGACACACGACGAACCGGGTCGCCAGATACGTAGCCCCCGCGCAGTGTGAGCATATCGAACAACGTGGCCTCTCCGCCGATGTGGATCTGTGTGGGGTCGGACTGCTCCGTACGGTGAACGACCTCTGCATGAAACGCCGTGGAGAGCAACGCGGTGCTCTCGGTGGCAGCCATCAACCGGAAAGGGCGGAGCGACACGCCGCCACGAAACGTGGTGGGGAGCGGTGTAGCCTCGGTTTCAAGCTCATTCATCTTGCCCAGATGCTGCACGGCTGCGCCGATACGGAAACCATCCATGGCCTCTATCTGCACACCACCATCGAACGCAAAACCGCTCGCAGACGAATCGAAGACGCGCTCGGAGAGCACCTTGCCTGCCACACCAACCTGCACGGGGCCAAACTGCCGTGCGACGCCTGCACCAACGGCGAAGTACTGCACCTCAAATGTACCTTCAGCCGGACCGGGGCGGTCGCGGGCCTCCAGGTCGCCGGAGGATGTTGAGAGCACGTAGAGCCCTGCGCCACCCTTCTCGCCTAAACCGAACCTCCCCGCGATCCCCAGCGTCCGCGCGTCGCCGATCCAGTCCTGGAACGTCAGCGCGATGCCGTTCCTGTTGCCCGAAGCCAATCCGGCCGGGTTGAAGAGCGGCGAGAAAGGACCCGCCGCCGCCGCCGAATACGCTCCGCCCGCGGCCTGCCCCGCCGGGTCGGGGTCGAGGGTGAGGAAGGCCAGGCCGTTGCCCTGCGCTTGTGCTGCCAGCGCCGTACACAAGAAAAAAAGGATAACCGCTAACCACTGACTACTGGCCGCTTCTTCCCGGGCCATCCGCCGTCCGCCGTCCGCCGTCTTAGTCACGCAACTCATAGCTCAACGTGCAGTGTCACCACGTGCATCAATCCGTTTGCGAAGGGCTCCAGAACCGCCGCATAGTCCAGGCGAGCATTGAGGTCGCCAAATTGCTGCCGGATGGCGAAGCCGGCGCTGGGCGTGGCCTCGCCGAGCGAGCCCGCGCCCAACCGGTCGTACCCAAGGCGGACGGCAAACGGCTCGGCCAGCCAGTACTCGCCGCCAACCCGCACCATCACTTGCGACAACTTGAGCTCGTCTGTAGTGGTGGTGGGCACGGGCGTTCCGACTATCACACCGATGCCCGTAACCGTTTCTACTTCGGCCGTCTGGATTTGCGATTCCACTTCGGCGGAAATAATGCCACGCCCGGCAGGTAGTTGGAAGGCCGCGCCCACGCGAAGGCGGATCGGAAACTTGTCGGTTGTTTGGCTTCCGGCGTCACCAAGCAGTCCAGACGTATCCCAGTCGTACTTCGTGAGGAGGTCGTCCACCGCAAAGCCAACAGCGAGCCGGTCGGAGAGTTTGCCCGTGAAACCCAGCGAGATGCCCAGCGAGGTTGGCGCATCAACACCCTCGAACAGATCGGCACGGTAGATGCGGAGCCCAATGCCTGCCGAAATGCGCTCAGAGAAGCGCGTCCCGAAGGCAAGGAAGAAGGCGTACTCGTTCGTCGAATAATCCTCGGTGTGATAGCCGCTGCCGTCGCGGCCGTCGATGCCGGAAACACCACCGTGGATAACACCGATGGCCACGCCCGCGCGCGGACGCAGCGGAGCAGCAAACTGCAAGTGCTGCAACTGCCGATCGAACGACATAACAGCCGTCGACACCTCCAGATGCTGTGCAGCGGTGTACGGCGCGAGCGCCGGATTGTGATACGGGCTGGCCTGGCCGAACACATCGGCCGTGTGCGTTCCGCCCATGGCCATCGACCGCGCGCCGAACCCGAAGCGCGCAAACGAGCCGGCGTACTGAGCGTGCGCCGGTGTTCCAAACGCCATCAGGAGGAGAACCCATGCCAGTTTCTTCATCGCGTCACCTCAGCACCAAAATTTTGCCGGTCGCCTTGCGGCCGGCCACGTCAACCACGTAGAAATAGGTCCCGTTTGCTATGCGCGTGCCACTGTCGGTGAGGCCGTCCCAGAGAATCTCGTTCGCCCCCGCACGGACGGGCGCCTCGATCTCCCGAACGAGCTGCATCCCGAAATCGAAGATGCGGAGATTGGCGGTGCCGTCCGCTGTCAGATCGAGGCGGATGCGGCAGTATCCGTCCACGCCCGGCGTAAACGGGTTGGGGTAGGCGTAGGCGTCTACAATTGGTACGGCCTCCGTCGGCGTAGCAGGATTGGTAGGCACATTCACGCGGAAGGCGGTCCACGTGGCGCCACCGTCCGTGCTCTTCATGAGGCCATCCCCGTGCCCCGCCCACAACTCGGCTTCCGGCGTTCCGGGATTGATGACGGCTACCGAGAAAACACCCGAATTGCGGTCAACCGGAATAACGTTGCCCTGCGGATCGCGGAACGTGGTAACGGTACGCCAGGTGATTCCTCCATCGTCCGAGATATACAGGCCGTCTCGCCCAGCCACGTACACACTGCTTCCGTTGAAAGTCGTATCGAATAGGCGGCTGCTTGTCAGGAGTTTGGGCTCGAAGATGGGATCGCCGTTCTCGTCATCCCCAAGCCAAACCGTGAGGTTGATTTCCTCCGAGGGATCATCGGCGGGCCACCCGATGATCCACACGGGATTGCGGGGATTCTCAGGAGAACCAACCGGAAACGCCGGATCGCCGATGGGCTGTTCCTCGATGGAAACCACGAAGTTGCCGGCAATGCTCCGATCCGTCCCGTCCTTGGCAAATCGCCGCCACGCGCGGTCTCCTGAGATCGGGTCGATGTCGCTGGTATCGGAGCGGCTGACGCCCGCCGCCGTGCCTGCCCAGACGGTGCCGGCTTCATCGACCAGCACCGAAAAAGCAACAAAACCATTCTCTTGGGGAATTCTAGCAGTAGGCGAGAAGAAAAAATCGTAGGGCGTTTGTGGGTCAATGGAGTCGAGCGTGTCCGGCGGAAGGACCATGCGATCCCACGTAGCCCCCATGTTGCTACTTCGACGAATCCCACTCGCAAACCCGGCTACCCAAACGTCACCAGTGACGGGGTCGTAATCGACATCGAAGGGTGGGCTTTGCTGCGGTACAATCACGGGAAGCGCGTCCAAGGTCGAAACCCCATACGTTTGAATCGTGTCGTCCTGTGCGTCGAGTTGCGGGAAGCGGTACGTCCACGTGTCGCCGCCATCCGTGGAAAAGGCGAAGCCTGCGGCCGTCTGAGGCTCGCCGTCGCTGTCGCGGTCCACAAATCCGAGCCCGGTCCAAATCACGTCGCCTTCCACATCCATCGAAAAGATGGTCACACGGCCGGAGGCGTTGGGGTTGAACGCGGGGTCATCTACAAACGTAAACGATTGGCCGTCGTCGGAGAAAACGAATCGCGGCCCGGAGTACAGGCGTCCGCCCTCCGCGTGCAGGTTGGAACTGCCGTTGCGCGCGCCGACAGGAAGGCCCTCGAACGTGGCGTCTCCGCTGAAGATGGGCTGCGCAGAAGTGGCTGACGCAAGAACTCCTGCGAGTGAGCCAACTAGAATAATGCGCATGAGTGTCATCTGCTTCCCTATCGTCTATTCGACAATTATCGTGATAGCCACAACTTCACTTTCAGAACCGAACGCGTCAATTGCCTGAAGGGTGAGGTCTAGGTCGTTGCCTGAATTGATGCTCTTAATCTGAAACGTCACGGTATATCGACCGTCGCCAGCGATCTCATCTCCACTAATAGAACCTAAACCTCCGTCGTCCAGCATTTCGAAGTCGGTTCCTCCAGTGCTGGTAAACACACTGGTAATATTGCCAAGTCCAT
>JADFLK010000212.1 GCA_022564455.1 Bacteroidota bacterium | reverse complement strand
CCTCCGTATCCGGCTGCCTGGAGTTACCGGTTGTGCCGGCGTCGGATATTTTTTGCTGGCTTTCAAAAGCGTTCAGTTCCAGCCCTGGGAAGAACCTGCTGAACCGCTCCTGCAACGTGGCCCGCCCCCCTTCGAAGCGGTTGCCGCTGTTGAAGTAGGCCGAGTCGTCGAAGTGATGGAAATCGTCGGCCGAAGGGTCTTCGTTCGCACGCACGAACTCCATCGAACCCTGCGAAAGGCCGGCCAGGAACTCGCTGAAGAAGGTCCGTTCGTCCGTTTCATAGTCCGTTCCGCCGGGGTTCACTAGCGAAGAGCGGAGGCCGTCCAGGCCGAGATCCTCTGTCTGCCCCGTGGCGTCGTCGTAGTCAACAGTTGTGGAGGTTTGTCCATCCGGCAGGCGGCCCCAGACGTCCGAGTTGTTCGGTTCAATAGGCACCTCGCGGAGCCCGTCCTCGTTGTTGAATTGGTGGTTGGGGATGACGTCCTCGCTGACCTGGCCGAGGTCGATGTGCAGCACCGCCCCCGGCGCAATTTCCTCCGTGCCGTTGCGCCCTCCCTGCGGCGAGAAAATGAACTCTACAAACTCGATGTTGTTGCGCCCGCCGAAGTCGGTGAAGCCTTCGGGCAGGCGCTGCACCATCCCGCCCCACGCCGTTTGCGGGTTCGCGTTGTACGTGGTTTCGAACTCACCATTGTAGTTGTACGGTCCTCGCTGCGCGGGGTCGATGTAGAGGTCGAGCGTGGTGAGGGTTTCCGGTTCGCCGCGTCGAGGATCACGGTCCGGGAATATCTCGCGGATGCCCAATTGGCGTGTCGCCCGGGTTGTACAATCAACTTCACTGCACAGGTCCCCTCGGTAGGTACTGGCAAGAACGGAATACCACGAGAAAAGACCGCGCCAGTTGGAGGGAAGGAGAGGTTCTGTAACTGGGGTGCCGGCCGTCCAGGACATCGCGCCCTCGGGGCCGGAGCCGCTTGGCGCTGCGGCCAAACGCCACGCGCCGGGCTGAAGAAGAGAGAAGACGTTTTCGACGCCCTCGAAGTCGTCAATAAACGACAGGCCGGTAAGCTCGTCCTCGTAGAAATCGCGACTGAGTGCGTTCAACGCATCACGCTCCTGGTTGAACGCGAACGTTTGCGGATGCCCTGGGTTGAGTTGTGCGAACTCTGCCTTCAACTCAAAGCGGCTCGGCGCGCGCGTTTGGAGGAATGGCAGCGCGTCGATCGCGCGGGTTAGCCAGCGCGGCTCGGCTTCAAATCGCCCGTCGACGCCCCAGATGGTGTTGTTCAGAGGCTCTTCGCCAATCCGGTACTTGTCGATAAGAGGGCGTTCGGAGAGGCGCATCCACGTTGCGCCCAGTTGCAGATCATCTCCGAGCGTGTAGTTGGCGCGAAGGCCCAAAAGCGTTTTGCTGCCAATGGAAGCGAACTGGTTGCGCTCGTAGTCGATTCGCAGATTCTGGCCCGGCGTCAAGAATGCCGGGTTGGTTATTTCTACCGTGCCGCTGGCATCGTTGACTGTGTAGTCGACGCCCTCCACCAACTCGATGGAGCCGGATGTAACGCTGACCGAGCCCTCCACAATGGCAAACCCCAACTCATAAACCGATTGAACCGTACTGCGGTAGGAACCGGCTATTGCGTAGTTGCTTATGTCCTCAATATTATTTGGCGCGTTCACCGACGAGAAGTCGTACAACTCGTCGAAGACAAAGTCGTCAATCGCATCCTCGGCATTGGTTCCCAGAAACGCGATGTCCAGCCCTTCGATCTCTCCGTTGAGTACGCTGCGCAGGTATGCGCCAAAAGGCTCACGTACGGGGAAGATGATGCGCCCTGTACCGGCGTCGATGGTTTGGCCCTCTCTGAAGTCGAAAACATCGTCGGGCTGTGCGGCGCCGTCCCGGTTCAGGCGGTCCAGGCCCAGCGTTTGAAGAAGTGTTTGCTGCAGGCCAATCGTAACGCCGGGCAGAGTTCGCTGGGGCGTATTGCTGCCAGGCGAAAAGGTGAGGTCAACATCAAACGCGTCCGCCCTGAGCGAGCGGCCGCCTACGCGGTAGATGTTGCGCATCGTGAGCGCCCAGGATGCATTACTCGGTACGGGCAGGCGCCCTCGGAGGAGCTTCAGGATCATTTTGTCGGCATTTGATGAGCCGCCGCTGGAGCCCTGCCCGAAATCGCCTACGGTAACAGGTGTGCCGTCTGCAGCCAGGTATTGGTAGGAAACGGCGAGCATGTCATCTTCCTGAAGCCGACTGGTGAGCGACAGATAGCCGGAGTAAAGATCGACGGTGTAGTCTACATTCTCTTGCAGTATTCTGAACGGCGCTGTTTCATAGTCCGAGCTTTGCAGGCCGAACGCGTCCTCAATAATTACCTGGCTCGACGAATCGCGAAGAACGTTCAGGTCGTCTTCCGAATACTGGTCCAGCAGCTCGTTGGGCAGTGGCGCGTTGATGTCAAGACCCGCCAGGTACGCGTCGCCGCCGGCGAGCACCCCGTTTGGCGGCGCACCGGGAATGTTGTTGCCCGGCCCGGGTTCAGCCAAATCGAGAAGCGCCGTCGCGTACACCCTCTCATTCTCCGCACCCGTTGTGTTGACGACGGTTCGGTCGTGAATCCATACCTCGATACCGGTAAGGGTGGCAAAGCCAGGGCTGAGCGTGCGGTTGACCGGATCCTTGTGCCCCTCGTTCCACCAGTTCCGGAAGTGATAAGCCAGAAAGAAGTGGGCGTTGTCTTCGTACTTGTAGGGCGCCAAACTGAACTCGGTGGTCTGGCTGCCGCCCTCAATGTTGAGCGCATCGCTTTCGGCGTCCTGCTGGCTCGCCACGAGTGTAATGCCAAGCCCGCCGAACTGGAGTTCTGTGCGGAGCCCGAATAGCCGCTGGCCCCCGCGGATAAGCTCGCTGGGGGTCTGGAGGAAGACGTTGCCGGCCTCGATTCGTTGGATGATGTCGTCATCGTAGCCCTCGTACACCAGCGACACCTGGTTCTCGAAGTCGAAGGTGTTCTGCGTGTCGTAGTTGACGTTGATGCGCAGCTTGTCGCCTATCGTTCCCGTGATGCCCAGCGAGAGCTCCTGGCCGAAGTCCGGGTTGACGGAGCCCCCGCTGCCGGTTGCGGCTTCCTGGAGCTCGTTGCGCTGGTAGTCGAAGCCGAGGTCGATGTCGGCCTGGCCGTTGACGCGCAGGTCCACCTCGTTCTTGCCGAAAATGCTGGAAAATGCGCTCTGGTTGCCTCCCGGGATATCGATGGTGATGCCAAACCCGCCCCGGCCGCGCCGTCTGACGCGCCGCGACGCGAGGTCGCGAAAGCCAAGCTGCAGGGCATCCCGGAGCCGAGCCTCGCGGTAGGTTTCGAGGTCCACGTCGGTGGGGACGCGCACATCCTGCTGAGCTACATCCTCGGTGATGATATACCGGAACTCCGAGGAGTCGAGCACCGCCACGCGGTGCCAATACGGGCCCAGGTCTATCGAGAACGGCCTTGTGCGCCGGGCGGTTAACGGCGGGGTATAGCCTTCTCGTCGGGGCGTGGGGAAGTAGAGGTGCGCGAGGCTATCGGCGTCGGCCGTATCGGCCGGAAGCACATCGGTGCTATCCAGCAAGCCGTCGATCGCAGCATCCACAGCCACCGAATCGGTATCCGCGACGGCCGTGTGGAAAACTGAGAGCGGCCAATCGTACCCGTTTGCTGCAATCGACCGTGCCTGGAGCGCCATCAGCAACACTCCCGCCACAACACTAGCGGCAAGAAGGGGCAGCAGGTGGCTGGAATTACGTGCCTTGGGAGTTACGCGCACAGCGACGAAGTCGGCTACGAACACATACACCCTGAACCGGCGTCCGCCGATTGCGGCGCTGGATTATTCCCACACGCCTGCGTTGAGCGCAGGCAACATGTCGGAAGCAGGGCGGACGATTAACTTGGGCGTAACGAAGTGGCTATACGATCCGATGGGGAATCATGCTGAAACAAGCACCAGCGCGTGCAAAACGCGCAGTGTGCGCCTGCGAAGCTGGGGGCTGAAAATACGCCTCTACGAAGGAGGCCGCAAGGCTGGAAATCGCTCGTTTGTGGGTAGAAATAAGGGGATGATAGGGATGTGCCTGGAACCGAAGCGCCACGATATAGGGGAATCCTGCACAGCATGACTGCCACGGATTCCGTAGTCTAGGACCGACTCTCCAAGAGGCTGTTGAAAAACTCCACCTACCTGCGGTGCCGCCTCCTGCCCGATCCCTGCGTTACGAAATACTCGCCGAATCACCGATTCGTCTTCGATTTCGCGCCTTGATCTCGGCCATGATTCGCGCGCCTCGCTTACAGCATAGTATTTCAACAACCTCCTAAGCCAACCATCTCGCCGAATGATTAAGCTTGGGACACCTCAAATCGCCCGCTGGACGCTCATCGTAGCGTCGACGGTTCTCCTCGCAGCCTGTAGCACAGGCCCGCGAACTACCGCCGAAATGAGGCCGCCGCAATTGGGGGTCACCTACGGAACGCTGCCGGAAATTGCAGAGCCTGTCCTCGGCGCCGATGATATCGCGGCTGAGGTCCGCGCCGTGCTCGACGCACAAGTGGCCGACTGGAACGCCGGAAACATTCGCGGCTTCATGAATGGCTACTCGCGGTCGGATTCGCTTCGCTTCATCTCCAACGGCACCATGCGCACGGGCTGGCAGAACAGTCTCTACGCCTACGTGCGCAACTACCCCGACCAGGCTTCGATGGGCACGCTCTCGTTCGAGGATCTGCATGTCCAGGTGCTTTCACCGGATGCGGTGCTGGTCGTCGGCAGGTATCGCCTCGTTCGGGACGACGACGAACCGCTGGGCCTCTTCTCGCTCATCGTTGTGAAGGAAGACCACGGCTGGCGTATCATCCCCGACCACACGTCGTAGTCGCCGT
>JADFLK010000211.1 GCA_022564455.1 Bacteroidota bacterium | reverse complement strand
AGGCAGCCGTCCTACGCAACAAAGAAACGATCAACGGCGTCCGGTACGAGCTGTACGAGGGCGAAGACGGCAAGGGCATCACCCGCATTGTAGACGTGGACTCCGATAGCGTTGTCGGCATCGCCATTCGTCAGATGCGCGCGACCCAGATAGTAGTGGCCGTAGGAGGAATCCGGCTGAATGTAAATCGCATTTTCGAAAGCCTGAATGGCTTGGGTGAGGCTCTCCTCATTTCCTCCGCTCTCATGGTAAAGGGGCATACCGGAGTTCATCTCGTCGGCCCACGCGGAGTGGCGTGTGACTGCAACTTCCGCGTCGCCGGGCTCGAGGGCGTCGGCGCGGTTTAGCGCCGCCATCATCTGCTCAACCAACGGGTGCCGGTCCATCGGGTTCGCGATATTCTTGGCTTGCAAATGAAGGACACGGCCCTTCAGCGCAAGCGCCTCGGCATTGTCCGGGTTTTCGGCAAGCGCCGTTTCGAGGTTGGCAAGTGCGCTGGTGTAGTCTTCCGAGCGGATGTAAAGCTTGGCGCCCTCAATATTGGGGTCGGAAGAGCAGCCATCGGCACCTCCGAGTAGTGCAGCGGTGGCGACGAGTGCAACGAGGAAGTGGGTGGGGGATAGCAAGCGCATGGTGGTGGTGCGGGAAAGAGAATCTGTCCAGATAAATCCTGACTCGGCCTCTATTTGAGTGACGGGAACATCACCTCGAAAAAACAGGTCGGACGGCGTGAAGAAGCTACGATTATCTTCCACCCTCCACAAGCGTAACGCTGTGCGTTGGACGACCGGATCGCGCTCTTTCGCCCCATCCGATACGTTTCTTCTGCGCAACTGCGGCCTGGAACCGGACTGTAATTGCTCCTCCCCGTCACTACTGCCATGAATACCGGAGACCATTTATTATGACGCCTAGCCTTCGGGCCTTCATGGAAGGCCTCATTGATTACGCGGGCCTCTTCCCTCCGGCGCGGCTCGAACTCGACGCGGCCATCCGCGAGTATGCGCAGTCCAGGGGAGAGGACGATGCGTGGATGCTCGGGCGGTTCATCATCCCCGTTGCGAGGCTAACAGAGCTGGATGCCTACAAAGCATTGTTCGCTGAGGGCGAGCCCTTTCGTTTCTCCGTGCTTGGCCATCCCGCATTACAGATGGACGTTTTCGAGGCCGCCCAAGCCACGGTGGCCGGTGCGCGCGAGTTTGAGATCCGCAACGAGGGGCGCACGGTTGCAGATCGGTTTGAGATCAAGCTGCAGCCCCATTATCAGGATCTTGCGGCGATGGCGGATCTGCTCGCTCAGTACCACGATGCATTTGCCGAAAAGCTGAGCGCCCCGACGCGTGCTTTTTTTGAGGCGCCGCTTATGGGCGAACGGTGGGAGGCGGGGGTAGAAAAAACCGTGCGGGCCATTGCAGACGCCAACTCGGATGCAGGCGAGGATGCGTTCGGGCTCAAGCTCCGCTGTGGCGGTGTCACATCCGATGCCTTCCCCGGCATCGAGGCCGTAGCGTTGGCCATTCTGATGTGCCGCGACGCCGACGTCCCGTTCAAGGCAACGGCCGGACTTCACCATCCGGTGCGGCACTACGCGGAGTCCGTAGAAGCAATGATGCACGGCTTCCTGAACGTATTCGGTGGCGCGATCCTCGCTAGGCTTCATGGTTTCGATTCGTCCACGTTGGAGCGCACGCTGGCCGATGAGCACGCCGAACACTTCGGCTTTTCCGACGGCGGCTTTAGCTGGATGGAGTGGAGCGCATCGGCAGCGGACATTGCCAACGCCCGCAGGCGCTTTGCTACCACCTTCGGTTCGTGCTCGTTCGATGAGCCGCGAGAAGATCTGCAAGCGCTGGGTATGTTGGACACCGCTTCCGCGCGTGTATGAGAGGGTGAGTGAGAATATGCATACCCGGATATTGCTCTCAGGCCCCACGGTGTCAGGGCGAGATGTATCTCGCCCCTATGTTTTTCAAACCCTCATCCTTCAATCCTGAAACCTTCAAACCAAACCAATGCCTTCCTTTATCGACGTTGCGGCCGACTCGCATTTCCCCATTCAGAACCTGCCGTATGGTGTTTTTTCGAGGCCCGACGTACACGGCCCGCGAATTGGTGTAGCCATTGGCAACAAGGTGCTCGACCTGGCGCTCATCGAGGAGATGGGCTTGTTGGATCTGCCGGAGTTGAAGCAGACGTTTCCGTTCAAGTCGGCCACCCTGAATGCCTTTATGGGGCTTGGGCGGCCTGCATGGCGCACGGTTAGGGCTAGGGTTCAGGGTCTGTTGAGCGACGACGGCGACGGCGCTCTTCGCGAAGACCAGAAACTGCAAGAGGCGGCGCTGATCCCGCAGGCCGATGTAACGATGCACCTTCCCATGGAAATTGGCGACTACACGGATTTCTACGCCTCGCGGCAGCACGCGACGAACGTGGGCACCATGTTCCGTGGCCCCGAGAACGCGCTGATGCCCAACTGGCTCCACATGCCCGTTGGCTACCACGGCCGTGCATCGTCGGTGGTGGTGAGCGGGACCGATGTGGTGCGCCCGATGGGGCAGACGCGCCCGAACGACGACGAGCCGCCGGTCTTCGGCCCGAGCCGTCTGCTTGATTTTGAACTGGAGCTGGGGGCCGTCGTCGGGAAGGGGAATGCGCTGGGAGAGCCCATCTCCATCGGCAACGCCCACGAGCACATTTTTGGTTTCGTGTTGCTGAACGATTGGAGTGCGCGAGATATCCAAAAGTGGGAATACGTACCACTGGGGCCATTTCTGGGGAAGAACTTCGCCACGAGCATCAGCCCGTGGATCGTCCCATACGATGCGCTGGCTCCCTTCCGCGTGGACGGCGAAGCCCAGACTCCCGACGCAGGCAACCCCGAGCCGCTGCCCTACCTCCGCCAGCAGGAGCCCCGCTGTCTCAACCTGCAACTGGATGTGCTTCTGGAGACCGAAAAAATGCGCGAGCTTGGGATGGAGGCACATCGGATCTCGCAATCCAATGCACGCAATCTCTACTGGAGCCCCGAGCAGCAGTTGGCGCACCACACGGTGAACGGCTGCAACACGCGGCCGGGCGATCTGCTTGGCTCCGGCACCATCAGTGGCGAAACGCCGGATAGTTACGGCAGCATGCTCGAACTCACCTGGCGCGGCTCAAATCCGCTCGCTATGCCCTCCGGCGAAGAGCGCAAGTTCCTGCAGGACGGAGACCGGCTCGTCATGACCGGATATGCCCAAGGCGATGGCTACCAGGTGGGGTTCGGTGAGGTTGAAGGGAAAGTGCTGAAGGCGAAGTGCTGATTGGGTTGCTGTTTGCGCCCCTATTAGCTCTTCAAAAACCCCTTCACAAAAGCTTTGCATAGGGCGGACACGCATCTATATTAGCGCCCCCGCACACGACGCCTGCCGGTTTCCATTACGCAGTGCAGGATCGTTGCCGTGCGCCGCCCCGCCGTATGGCGGGGTTCCCGCAAACGGAATCCCTACCGTATGCACGTTGCCACCGCGTCGCGTCCTCTGCGCTACACCATTCCGCATAAGCTTACGGAGTTCGGCTACGGATATCCGAAGGAGTTGATTGCGGCGTATCCGGCCGAGCCCCGCGAATCGGCGCGGCTCATGGTGGTGTACCGGGAGACGGGTGAGATAGAGCACCGCTCAATCGCCGATCTGCCCGAGTACTTCAGTGCCGGCGACGTGCTGGTGGCTAACGACACGCAGGTGTTTCCGGCGCGCATGGTCGGGGCCAAAGAGAAGACCGGCGCGCGTGTCGAGGTTTTTCTGCTCCGCGAACTCAACGCCGAAACGCGCCTGTGGGACGTGATCGTAGAGCCCGCGCGGAAGGTGCGGGTGGGCAACAAGATCTGCTTCGGTGAGGATCTCTCGGCCGAGGTCATCGACAACACGACCAGCCGGGGCCGCACCATCCGGTTCCTGTTTGAGGACACTCCCGAGGCCCTCTACGCGCTCATCGACCGAGTAGGGAACACGCCGATCCCGCACTACATCCGCCGCGACACAGAGCCGGAGGACAAGGCGCGCTACCAGACAGTCTTTGCCCAGCACCGAGGCGCTGTGGCCGCGCCGGCGGCAGGGCTTCACTTCACTCCCAAACTCATAAAGTCGTTGACAAGAAAAGGGGTCGAAATTGCAACCGTTACGCTCCACACGGGCCTCGGCACGTTTCGGCCCGTGGAGGTGGAAGATCTTACGAAACACCGCATGGACTCGGAGAACTACGCCATTTGCAGCGAGAGCGTAGAAATAGTGAACCGCGCCCTCACTTCGCGCGAGCACACGGTGACGGTTTGCTCGACCACCGCCGTTCGCGCCGTCGAATCGTGTATCTCGGCCGACCTCACGCTTAAGGCCGGCGCCGGGTGGACGGACAAGTTTATCTTCCCGCCGTATGAGTTCAGGATCACCGAGCGCCTGCTGACGAACTTCCAGATGCCCCGCTCCACGCTGTTCATTATGGTATCTGCGTTCGGAGGCATCGATCTGATGCGCTATGCCTACCGGGAGGCGCTCAAGAACAAGTACCGCCTCTTCGCTTTCGGCGACGCCATGCTTATTGTGTAGTCGTCATCGTGTGATCGGATGCATGGTCTCTGTTGCGTATTTCGTAATGCGTAATGGGTAGACACGCAACGCGGAGAGATACGTAATACGCACTACGGACTACGGGGCTCATGCAGCAGAATCGAGTAGCTGTGATAGTGCCCGCGGCCGGCTTGGGCTCTCGGATGGGTGGAACGCCCAAGCAGTTTCGTATGCTCGGCAATGCGCCTCTGCTCGTTCAGACGCTTCGTGCGTTTGCAGCGGTAGAGGAGGTTGGAATTGTTGTTGTCGCCGTGCCGGAGAAGGAAGTGAATGTGGTTGAGGAGTTACTGGCGCTGTGTGGCCTCGCCGTACAGGT
>JADFLK010000210.1 GCA_022564455.1 Bacteroidota bacterium | reverse complement strand
TGGAAGCCCATCCCAACCCCCCTCAGGCCTTGTCAGACGGCCCTCAGTCGCTGGATTTGGATGAGTTTGGTGCGTTGATGGAGGAAATCCAACGTATCGCAGAGGCGGTTGGGCGAACTGTCTTTGAAGCCCGAGAAGTGGCGGCCTAGCGTTCCAGAACATTCGTCGAAGAGAAGGAGGGGATGGATTGTAACGGACCCGGTTTGTTTTCCCTTCGTTAGATGCGATCTCGACCTATCTTGTCGCATCCCCTCTGAATGCGCCGAAAAAAATCGTTGCAATAAACTTATGTGCGGAATTGTTGGCTACATCGGCCACCGGAGCGCAGCAGACCTACTCGTAAAAGGCCTGAGGCGACTCGAATACCGTGGTTATGACTCCGCAGGCATTGCCATTGTCAACGGGCGTGTGGACGTGCGCAAGAAGGAAGGCAAGGTGGACGAACTTGCTGCTCTGCTTGAAAGCAACCCTCTGGTCGGCACGGTCGGTATTGGGCACACTCGTTGGGCCACGCACGGCGCCCCCAACGACATCAACGCACACCCCCATGCGGCGGGTGGTAACAGGTTCGCGCTGATCCATAATGGCATTATTGAGAACTATGCTCCGATTCGCACGAAACTTCGTGAGAAGGGCTACACGTTTACCAGCGACACCGATACCGAGGTGCTTGTCCACCTTATCGACGACATCCAGAAAGAAACCGGCCTACCCCTTGCCGAGGCCGTTCGCCAGGCATTGACCCAGATCCGCGGCGCGTACGGCATTGTGATCGTAAGCGAGGAGGAACCCGACCAGATCATTGCGGCGCGCAACGGCAGCCCGCTTTTGCTGGGCATTGGCGAGGGTGAGAACTTCATCGCCAGCGATGCGAGCCCGCTGATTGAGTACACGCGGCAGGTTGTTTACCTGAACGACGGGGAAATGGCCATCGTAAGGCGAGACGGTTACGAGGTGATGAGCATCGAGGGCGCGGCGGTGGACAAAAAGGTCTACGAACTGAATTGGGACATTGAGGAGATCGAGAAGGGTGGGTACGAGCACTTCATGCTCAAGGAGATCATGGAGCAGCCGGAGTCGATCGAGAACACGCTGCGCGGCAGAATTAATTTGGAGACCAACCGAATCAAACTGGGTGGTCTCGAAGACGTGATGGACCAGCTTCGCGATGCAAGCCGGATCATCATCTGCGCGTGTGGAACAAGCTGGCACGCCGGCCTTGTGGGCGAGTATCTCATTGAAAAGCATGCCCGCATTCCGGTAGAGGTGGAGTATGCGAGCGAGTTCCGCTACCGCAACCCCATTCTCAACGAGAAGGACGTAGTGCTCGTGATCTCCCAGAGCGGCGAAACGGCCGATACGCTCGCGGCTGTTCGCCGGGCGAAGGAGGCCGGCGTTCTTACGCTTGGCGTGTGCAATGTGGTGGGAAGTACCATTGCCCGCGAAACCGACGCCGGCGTGTACCTCCACGTTGGCCCCGAAATTGGCGTTGCGAGCACGAAGGCGTTCACCGGACAGGTGACGGTCCTGGCCATGATTGCACTGCTCCTCGGCAAGGAACGGGGGCTTCTGGACGACGACCAGCTTCATCGGCACCTGGAAGCGCTTGTGGCCATCCCCGAGCAGATTCGGAGGATGCTGAATACGGACGCCAAAATCCGCCAGATAGCCCGCGACTATCGGTTTGCCTCCAACTTCCTGTATCTCGGGCGGGGAACCAACTTCCCGGTTGCCCTCGAAGGCGCATTGAAGCTCAAGGAGATCTCCTACATCCACGCCGAGGGCTATCCGGCGGCGGAGATGAAACATGGCCCCATCGCCCTTATCGACCAGTTCATGCCGGTCGTGTTTATTGCCACGCGCGACGCCATCTACGACAAGGTGGTCTCCAATATCGAGGAGGTGGTAGCTCGCGGAGGCACCGTGATCGCCATCACCAACGACGACAACGACGAGCTCGATCCGCTGTGCGAGTACGTCATCCGCGTGCCCGAAACCACCGAGGGCTTTGAGCCGCTACTGACGGTCATCCCGCTTCAATTGCTCGCGTACCACATTGCCGTCATGCGCCACTGCAACGTGGACCAGCCGCGCAACCTCGCCAAGAGCGTAACGGTGGAATAGGGTTAGTATGCCTTGGTTACCAATCGGGTGGCGACGCCATCCGGGCCAATCACCTTCAGAATGTAGGAGCCTGGAGCAAAAGTGAGTCCTTCAAATGGAACGCGCAACGAACTGCCAGCGGTGACCCTGCCGTCGAAAAGAGTACCGAGGTTTCTGCCCAATAGGTCGAGAAGTTCCATGCGCAGATGCCCGCTTGAGGCGGGAGTTAGTATGGCTGCGCCACTCGCGCCAAATGGATTCGGGTTTACCGAGATTGTTGGGTTGCCAAGCCGAGGAGCTTCCGCAGCAGTAACAATGGGGAAGGTGCCGGTTTTAGCATCGTAGCTGACGACAAAGAATGCATCGGAGCCCGATATTTCATAAACGCCTGGACCTGGATCGAGGTCAATAGTCCCCTCTTCGAATCCATCGAGTTCGCCGAATACGGTGATATGCCCTGCATCCTGATTCAAACGCACAGCACGGACATTCACAAAGGCAGTTTCAGCTCCCAATGAAAAGCCATAATCGAGATCTCCGCTGGAGGAATACTTTGCAACGACAGCAGAAGGAATCCCCGGCTTTTCTCCGGGAAGGGCCGGTATTCCCACGAGTACTTCGTTTGGCCCCGGATCAATATCGGCTTCTCCGATTATCCTGGCAACGAAAAAGGCAGAGCCGTCGTCTGTGCGAACACCAACACCACGGTCGGTTGGAACCAGAATCTCTGAATCGCCTCCAAAGGCTACTCCATACGCAACCGAATAGTCGAGTTCGTAATCGACGAAAAATGCGGAGGTGCCCAACCCGCCATCCAGTATATATGTACTTGGGCCAGGGTCCACATCAGTTGAGCCATCTAGTAGGCCTGCTACGAGCAGGTGTCCGTTCTCACCAACGGAAATGCTTGACACACCAACGCTTGTCGATAGCGAGAATTGGTCTGTGAAGGTTCCATCCGAATCAACATGAGCGAAGTTTGGATAGGGTGCTTTAGGCGGCACACCGTCTTCCCAGTCTGCGTACATGAGTGCGACTCCGCCCGAAAAATCTACCGCTAGTGCAGTAGCTGCTCCATAGAACGGTGCATTGCCAAGTAGATGCACGAATGCAGCATAGCCGTCCGGTGTGTAGCCAACCATGAAATACCGCCTGAATCCGATCGGAAAGAACATTAACGTATCGGGTCCGGGTTGAACGTCAATCGGGTCGTACGCATAGCCGGTCAGGTAGGCCATCCCGTTGGGTGCAACTACAAACTTGTCAATAGCGCTCGCTGCGGTCGCGTTTGCAAAGCTGAAAGCCGACTCAAGAAATCCTGTAGCCGTGTATCGGGCAATGAACCCCGATTCCTTGCCGGGAGTTGAGGAGAGGACGTATTCCCCAGATCCGGGGTCAAAATCTGCGCTTCCCTTCAGTGTGCCTACCAGCCAATATCCTCCTCCTGGGCGATACCCCAGTCCCTTCACTTCTACCCAGTCCGTTGAAGTAACACAATGAATGGGAAGGGCGAGTTGGAGGACGCCCTCTATGTTGTACACGGCGAGGAAGCCGTCTCGCTCACCTATAGGTTCGAGAACAGTATTGCCCGGGCCAGGCTCAAGGTCTATCGATTCGTCAAACCAGCCTGCCAAGGCGAGCATGCCGCCAGATGTTTCTTCGTAGGCTACGATTCTGGGTGCATCCTGCAGCAGCAGACGAAGTTGAGCATGCACACAAAGCGGAGACCCACCCAGGATGATGAGGCTGAGTACGATAACTATTCTGTGCATTGAGATCCTCCTATGCATTGCAACTATAGTCAAAGTAATAACAATGTAAGGGGCGTGCCGGAATCAGCAAGTGATTGTGCTGATGTCTCTGAGCCCCTTCATGGGGGAGGTATCTTTGGCGCTCAATCCACGCATCATGATCAATCCCGCCGTCCTCGACGAAATCGTAGCGCGCTACGAGGAAGTCAACTTGCTCCTCGCGCAGCCCGATGTGGTCTCCGACCTCAAGCAGTTGGAGACGCTGGGGCGTGAATTGTCGGAGTTGAGAGAGACGGTGGAGGTGGTAACCAGATACCGCGGAATGCTTCGGGAACGGAAGGATTTGCAGGAGATGATTGAGGTAGAGGAGGGGGAGATGGCCGAGTTGGCTCAAGCAGAGCTTGAAGAGATTGAAGAAAGCATTCCACGGATAGAAGCCCGCCTCGAACAACTCCTCATCCCCAAAGACCCCGAGGACGCCCGCGATGCCATCGTGGAGATCCGGGCCGGAACGGGCGGTGACGAGGCCGCACTTTTTGCCGGCGATCTGTTCACGATCTACCAGCGGTTTGCCGCTGAGAAGGGGCTGCGCATCGAGGTGATGCATACGAGCCACGGCACGGCAGGCGGGTTCAAGGAGATCATTTTTTCGGCCAAGGGGAAGGATGCCTTTGGCATACTGAAGTACGAGAGCGGCGTTCACCGCGTGCAGCGTGTGCCTGCGACGGAAAGTCAGGGGAGAATACACACCTCGGCAGCCACCGTGGCCGTGTTGCCGGAGGCCGAGGCCGTGGATATCGAGATCCACGCCAACGATCTGGAGATCGACGTATTCCGGTCGTCGGGGCCGGGCGGACAGAGTGTGAATACGACCGATTCGGCCGTACGCATTACGCATAAACCAACAGGCCTCGTGGTTACGTGCCAGGACGAGAAGAGCCAGCACAAGAACAAGGACAAGGCGCTCCGCGTGCTCCGGGCGCGGCTCTACCAGTTGGAGCGCGACCGCCTCCACACCGAACGCGCCGACGCCCGCCGCGCGATGGTGGGCTCCGGCGACCGCTCCGCGAAA
>JADFLK010000209.1 GCA_022564455.1 Bacteroidota bacterium | reverse complement strand
GCTGTGGCCGGAGCGGAACTAAGGCCTGCATCGGACGACGCCAGCTTCCGACGCTACTTCCGGGTACAGACGGGGCCGACAGGGCAGGAGAGTTTCATTGTGATGGACGCGCCGCCCGAGCAGGAAGACTGCCGGCCTTTCGTCCGCATTGCCGGCTACCTCGAGGCCATGCGACTGAACGCGCCGAGGATCATCGAGGCGAACCCGGAAGACGGATTTCTTCTGATTACGGACCTCGGTTCAACGCAGTATCTCGACACGTTGCTTGAAGATCCGGCTGCGGCGCCGGCGATGTATGCCGACGCTCTGCACGCCTTGCGTCTCCTGCAGAAACGCGGTACTGCCTACCAGTCGTCCTTGCCACCTTACGACGAGGAGCTGTTGCGTTTCGAGCTATCCATATTCCGCGACTGGTTGTACGAGAAACATCTGGGTCTCACGTTCACGGATGAGGAGGAAGGTTGCTGGCAGGGCGTATGTGATCTGCTCGTGCGCAATGCGCTCGATCAACCTCGGGTCTTTGTGCATCGGGACTACCACTCGCGCAATCTGATGCTGACTGATTCTAATAATCCGGGTATTCTGGACTTTCAGGATGCCCTCGAAGGACCGCTGACCTACGACCTCGTTTCTTTGCTCAAGGATTGCTACGTGCGCCTCCCGCAGCAGCAGGTGCGGGAATGGGCCCTCGGGTTTTACTCGAAAATCGACGCATCAATACGGCAACAAGTAGATGAAGGACTGTTCATGCGCTATTTCGACCTGATGGGCGTGCAGCGTCATCTCAAGGCGTCCGGAATCTTTGCGCGCCTGAAGCACCGCGACGGCAAGCCGGGCTACATGGCCGACGTGCCGAGGACACTGGGTTACATTGTAGAACTTGCCCCGCAATATGATGAACTGCGATGGCTGATAGAATTGATTAGTGCGCGTTGTTTACCAACTTTGGAGACTGCCTCGTGAACGCAATGATTCTCGCAGCGGGGCACGGCAAGCGCCTCCGCCCGATAACCGACACGATACCGAAAGCGCTGGTCGAAGTACGCGGCAGGAGCCTGCTGGAGCGACAACTCGACGCTATCCAGGCGGCAGGCATAACGAACGTGGTCATCAATCTTGGCCGGCTTGGGCAGATGATAGCCGAACGCATCGGATCGGGAGAGCAATACGGGCTGGACGTTGTCTACAGCGACGAAGGAGACGACATCCTCGAAACCGGAGGCGGCATCCATAAGGCACTTCCCATGCTGGGCGAAAAGCCCTTTCTCGTCGTTAACGCGGACATTTACACGGATATGCCGCTGCCGGTGCAGCAACTCGACGACAATCTGATGGGACACCTGGTGCTCGTACCAAAGCCCCTCTACAAAGCAAACGGCGACTTCGATCTTGTGGACGACAAGGTCCGCAACGGCGCCGAGCCGAAGCTGACCTTCAGCGGCGTTGCGGTCTATCGGCCCGAGTTCTTCGCGGCCTGCTCTCCCGGCCGCTTCCCGCTCGCGCCCATGCTTCAGGCGGCGGCCGACGAGGGTCGGCTTTCTGGAATGCTCTACACAGGTCTCTGGGAAGACGTGGGAACGGTTGAGAGGCTGGCGGGGGTTAATCGGGGGCAGGACGCAGGGGTTAGTTCGGGAGAACAAGGCGGATCGTGAATCTACAATCCACAATTATATGAATAATAATACTAAATAATACATGATAATAATCAAATATATTACTCAGCATCTGTGAGTC
The DNA here is from genome assembly GCA_022564455.1 of Bacteroidota bacterium. The sequence continues at coordinate 3,193 of JADFLK010000209.1, read as the reverse complement.
CTCACAAGCCAATCGCGTGACGCAGAACTCGAAACGTCGTCGTGGATCGACCCCAATCCAAGTCCTGACCAAAACCCACTACCGATGTGTCCGATACGCGCCTCAACCGAGAGGCGGACAATCCTATCCTTTTTGAGCTCGGCGACAACTAGATAGCCAAGTGCGTGGAGTCGTTCATCATCGTCGATAAGAACATGCGTCCCATCGTGTTCGAGATGGCGACAGTTTTACCGTTCATTTCTAGTCCGATCTCAGTACCCGTCCCTGCCCTCGAACCTTACCTCAACTCCTCCGCCGAAAACTCCGCCGGATCGAACCCCGGCTTTGGGTACTGCGGGTTCATGGCCGCCAGCGTGTCGTGGACGAGTTGGGCGATGGCTACGTCTCGGAACCAGCGCGCCTCGGCCGGGATGACGTACCACGGCGCGGCTTCGGTTGAGCAGCGCTCCAGGGCAATCTCGAAGGCGCGCATGTAGTCGTCCCAGAGCTCGCGCTCCTTGAGGTCCTCGGGGTTGAACTTCCAGTGCTTGTCGGGGCGTTCGAGACGGCGGCGAAAGCGCTCCAGTTGGTAGTCCTTCGAGATGTGAAGCATGATCTTGACGACCTGCGTCCCCTCGTCGGAGAGCAGCTTCTCGAAGGCGTTGATGTGCTCGTAGCGGCGCTCAATCGTCTCCGGCGAGGCCCAGCCGTGGACCCGCACGATCAGCACGTCCTCGTAGTGCGAGCGGTTGAAGACGCCGATGTAGCCCTTCCCGGGCGCGCACTGGTGGATGCGCCAGAGGTAGTCGTGCGCCAGTTCGATTTTGGACGGCGCCTTGAAACTCGACACGACCACGCCCTGCGGGTTCAGCCCGCCAAACACCTTGCGAATGGTGGAATCTTTCCCCCCCGCGTCCATCGCTTGCAGAACCACGAGCAGGCCCTGTTTGCCCTCGGCGTACAGCCGCTCCTGCAACTCATCGGTTTGGGCCACAAGCACATCCAGTTGCGCCTTCGCGGCTGCCTCATGCTCGGCCGCGGTGAAGCCCAGCGTCTCGGCCGGATTGCGCTCGCTCAGAGACACGGCCTCGCCGGGACGGATGCGGAATGGTTCGAGGTCGATGGTCATCGTGGATCTCATTGTAATTCCCAATTCGTAGAGACGCCCCGGTGGCGCGTCTCTTGGTGGGCCGGTACAACCGGAGACGGCCCACCGGGCCGTCTGTACGTCAACGGCCGAGAATCTTGCCCAGCACCGACGAACCGGCCGATTTCAAAAGGTCGTCCTTGATGTAGCCGTCGCCCTTTTAATCCATGGAGCTGGTGCATCGGAATGGATGGGCAATGTAGCAACGCACCGTTACGAATCGGTTTCCAACACGACCGGCAGGAAGCCGTGGACTGCATTCGACAAACCGACCTGCTCGGCGCGAATCAGATCGCCAACACTCAACACTGCTTCAGAGGCGTCCTTCCACGTTTCGAGCATGTGCGCCCGGTACACCCCGCCGAGGCCCCCTGATGACAGCGGCGGCGTCAGCCAGAATCCGTCGCGCCGCACCCAGAGGTTTGTGCGCGTGCCTTCCACCACTTCGCCGCGCTCGTTGACGAGGATGGCCTCGTCGAATCCGCTGTCTTTCGCCAGATCGTAGGCCGCTTCGTAAGCGTCTCGTTTGGTTGTCTTGAATGCACGGAGGCGATCCGTCGAGTCCACCGGCTCGGTGTGGAGTGCAACCGTCCGAAACGCCACCGCGTCGCGTTTGAGAGGCGTAGACGTTACGTGGATGCTTCCCGCTTTGTCGAGCGTCAGACGGAGCCGGTAGATGGTGTCCTCCCCGCTACGAGCGCGGGGCAGGCTATCGAGCGAGGCCTCGAACTGCAAAAGCGCCTCGCGGATTGCAGATTCGTCGAACCGGAAGTTGAGGGCGGCGGCCGCGGCCGCAGAGCGCGCCAAATGCCGATTGAGCAACGCGATACCATGCTCCCAACGCATGGTCTCCAACAGGCACAATGGCGGCTGCGAGGGCATTTTCATCCTGACAACTCCGTCATAAACCGCGCTTTCAGGAGGCATTCGTCGTACTCGGCCTCAGCCTCCGAATCCCACACCACACCGCTGCCCACACCCAGGCCGCCCTCCATCGTCCCACCTTCTCCATACCGGAGCACGGCTGTGCGGATGGGTACGCTGAAGACGGCTTCTCCGCCTGGGCCGGCGTAGCCAATCGCCCCGCAGTACACACCGCGCGGCCCCTTTTCCAGCTCGCGGATGCGTTGCATGGCCCGGATTTTCGGCGCGCCCGTCACCGAGCCACACGGAAAGAGGGCCAAGAGCACGTCGCTCAGACCCACGTCTGGTTTCAACGTGCCCTGGACGGTGGAGGTCATCTGCGTGACCGTTTCGTAGCGCTCGATGGTGAACAGGTTGGGCACGCGCACGCTGCCTGCTTCCGAGATCCGCGAAAGGTCGTTGCGAAGCAAGTCGACGATCATCAGGTTCTCGGCGCGGTTTTTCTCGTCGTTGAGGAGCGCCTCGGCGAGCTGGTCGTCCTCGGCGGGGGTTGAGCTTCGGTGCGTGGTGCCTTTCATCGGGCGGGTGGTGATTTGGCGGCCATCGACGCGAAAGAACAGCTCCGGCGAGAAGGAAAGTACCTGTTCGGCACCGAGATTCAGGAAGGCCCCGTACGGCACGCGCTGCCTTTTTCGGACGGCCGCATACAGCCCGGCCGCGTCGCCCTCCAACTGAAAACGAAACGGCGCGGTAAAGTTGATCTGGTAGACATCGCCTTCGGCAATGCGCGCCCGGATACGGCCGATCCGCTCGGCGTATTCCTCACAATCAATAGAGAAGTGAGCGTTAGTTATTCGACTCGTTTTGCCATCCGAAAGCAGCGCCTCTGCGTCCTCCGCGCTCACACCAACGGGCTCCGAGTACACCCCGAACCAGCCCAGCAATCCATCTGCCGGAGGCGCGAACACAGACGGTTCCAGAACGTATCCGGCTTCGTACGCCAGAAATCCGGCCACCCAGTTGCCACGGGCGGTTTCCTTCTCCAGGCTCTCCAGCAGAGGCACTACCTCGGACGCCGTGCACGCCGGCAGCACCTTCTGTGGCTCCGCAAAAAGGAGCCCGGTGTCGCTCTCCGAATCCACGTCGCGCCGTGAGGTATCGAGCCAGACGGTCCCCTCCTTCCGCAACATGGCGGGGTCAAAA
>JADFLK010000208.1 GCA_022564455.1 Bacteroidota bacterium | reverse complement strand
GCGACTGGTCACTTACCGTTTCTGACAATGCGGAAGACGATACGGGTACGCTGGATAGTTGGACACTGATTTTCACTATCGGCGTGGCAAACGAGCCGGTAGCACCTGAGCAAATGCCCGACGGTTTTGTTCTCGAGCAAGCCTATCCAAACCCGTTCAATCCGAGCGCGACAATTGGATTTGCGGTTGCGGATGCCCAGGAAGTTCGCCTGGAGCTCTATGACGCACTGGGGCGCCAGGCTCGGAGTCTCTTCGTAGGGACAATTCCGGCGAACGTGCGCCAGGAAGTCCAGATCGATGCAAGTGGGTTGCCGAGTGGGGTCTACCTGGTTCGTCTCCAAGGCTCCTCATTCTCAACCACGCGTCGCGTGACGCTGCTGAAGTGATCCCGACACCGTCGGGATCTTGCTGAGTCCCGCGCCGCGGGATGAAGGATCTCCGGCGGAGAAGTTATTCGCTCGAACGGGCGGCTCCGGCAATCTGGGGCCGCCCGTTTTGTATGCCTACCACGCGCTTCCTTTGCTTCGTTTCCATTGAATGGGAGGGCGCAGGGGCGTAGCTTTCCACACTCTGGATACACTTTGCGTCCACGCACGATGCTCACCGATTTTATCCCGCTCTTTTTGATGATTGTGATGGCCCTCGGCCTCGCATTGTCGCTCCTCAAGCTCGCCGAGTGGCTGGGGCCGAAGCGCCCGCGCGCGATCAAGGCGAGTGCCTACGAGAGCGGCATGGACCCGGTAGGTACGGCCCGCGAACGGTACTCGGTAAAGTTCTACCTCGTGGGCATGATCTTCATCGTGTTCGACGTCGAGATCGTGTTCATGTACCCGTGGGCGGTGTCGTTCAAGACGTTCCTCCAGAACGGCGGCGGCCTCGGTTCGCTGGCCGTGATCTCCGTCTTCATCGCCATCCTCTTCGTCGGCCTCATCTACGACATCAAGAAAGGCGGCCTCGACTGGGACTAAGTGACTCTTGCGTAGTTCGTATTCCGTATTTCCCATTCGCAATTTTCCTTACGTACTACACACTACGCAATACGATTTGCCAAATTCGTAACTGCACAACACGCGTTCACCTCCCATGTTCAACAACGAAGGCGGTTTTCTCACCACGTCGGTTGACGCCGTTGTCAACTGGGCGCGCTCGAACTCGCTCATGCCGATGCCCATGGGCCTCGCGTGCTGCGCCATCGAGATGATGGGCTTCGCGGGTCCGAAATACGATGTGGCGCGGTTCGGTTCGGAGGCCATGCGTTTCTCACCGCGCCAGGCTGACCTGATGATTGTCGCGGGCTGGTGTTCCTACAAAATGGCTCACGCCGTACGCCGCGTGTGGGACCAGATGGCCGACCCCAAATGGTGCATCGCGATGGGCGCATGCGCGTCAACAGGAGGGATGCATCGCTGCTACGGTGTGGTGCAGGGCATCGACAATTTCATGCCGGTGGATGTCTACGTGCCGGGCTGCCCGCCGCGGCCGGAGGCCGTCATCCACGCGTTGATGGACATCCAGGAGAAGATCCGCAACGAGTACTCCGTGACCATGGACGAGCGTGAGAAGGGTGCGCCGAGGCGGCTTGAGCACGGCGACATTGTGTCAGCGAGTGGCGAAGTGATCCGTCATGTGGCGGAGGCCCACTAGTCATGAGCCAGGAGGCGCAACCCATGACGGACCCTGGCCAGGAGAAGCAGACGCTGAAGTTCTACTTCACTCCGAGGCAGGCGCTTGCGGGCGAACTCGACGAGAAGAATCCGCACGCGAAGGATTCCACCTTCCAGCCGGACGTCATCGAGGCCCTCGGAGAGAGGTTTGGAGATACGATCACCGGCGTCACCGAGTACGCCTCCGAGCACACCGTTTTTGTTGAGAAAAGCGCCATTGTGGACGTGTGCCGCCATCTGAAAGAAGAGATGGGGTACACGTACCTGTCCGAAATGGGAACGATCGACCGTTTTACGGAAGAGGATCGGTTTGAGGTCTACTACTCGCTCATAAACATGCAGACGCAAAAGCGGCTGCGCGTTAAGGTTCGGGTTGATGAGGAAGACCCCGTTGTTCCGTCGGTCGTCGGTGTCTTCCGCTCGGCCAACTGGCACGAGCGCGAGGCGTGGGACATGATGGGCATCCGCTTCGACGGCCACCCGGATCTCCGGCGGATCTTTATGCCCGAGGACTTCGAGTACCACCCGGCTCGCAAAGAATTCCCGACGCTCGGCATTCCCGGCTCGCTCCCGCTTCCGCCACTGGTGAGCGACGGTGAACTGACCCGCGACCCCTTTCCCCGCGCCCACGGCAAGTTGCCCCAGGATTAGCTCTTCACTCTTCGCGTTTCGATCTTCGGTTTTCGCCACTCGCTCAGCAAATCATCCACCGAACCTAGAACCAATCGCTGAGCACGAAATACGAAGTGCAAAGCCCTGAGTACGAAGCACGACCTCCAAACATGGCCGTCTCCACACTTCCCGACACTACCCGCGTTGCCAACTCGGCAACACCGGACGAGAGCGTCTTCACGTTCTGGCCACGCCACAATGCGGCCATCTACAAGGCGCTGGAGAACAAGCACGTCCACGTAGAAGTGGACGACGACCCGCTGGAGTCGCGGATGATCCTCAACCTCGGCCCGCAGCACCCGGCTACGCACGGCGTGCTTCGCTGCGTGATCCAGCTCGACGGGGAGAACATCGAGCGCTGCCTGCTCGACATCGGCTACCTCCACCGCGGCATCGAGAAGCTGGCCGAAGTGAAGACCTTTCAGGAGTTCATGCCCTACACCGACCGCATGGACTACCTCCAGCCGTACGCGAACAACGTGGCGTGGTGCCTTGCGGTGGAGAAGCTGGCCCGCATCGAGGCGCCCGAGCGAGCGCAGTGGATCCGCATGATGCTTTGCGAAATCGCACGTATTCAGGCCCACCTGCTGTGGATTGGCACGATGGTGATGGACGCGGGAGCCCTGTCGGTTTTCTTGTGGACGTTCAAGTACCGTGAGGAGATCTACAACATCATGGACGAGGTGGCAGGAGCGCGCTTCACCGTCTCGCACAGCCGCATCGGCGGGCTGGCCACGGACATAACGGACGAGGGGATGGCGCGTATCCAGGCGTTCGTGGACGAGTTCGACGGGCAGCTCGAGGACTGGAAGAAGCTCCTCAACCGCAACCGCATCTGGGTTGACCGTAACCTGGGGATCGGCGTCCTGACAGCCGACGATGTGATCGAATTGGGTTTCACCGGGCCGAACCTCCGCGCATCCGGGGTTAACCACGACATCCGCAATTTCGAGCCGTACCTCGTGTACGACCTCGTTGATTTCGACATCCCCATGCGCACTGAGGGCGATTCCCTCGCCCGCTATTTCGTACGTGTCGAGGAAATGGTGCAGTCGAGCCGCATCATCCGGCAGTGCCTCGAACACATTCCGAACATCGGCGGCCCCATCCGCGTGGACGACGCCAAATCGACGTATGCCTCCAAGGACGAGGTCTATTACTCGATGGAGGGCATGATCCACGACTTCATGATGACGGACACGGGCGTGGCCCCGCCGAAGGGCGCCGAGTGCTACCACGCCATCGAGGCCGCGAAGGGCGAGCTGGGCTTCCACCTCATTTCCGACGGCACCGGCAGCCCTTGGCGCGTCAAGATGAACAGCCCGTCCTTTTGCAACCTGCAGGGCCTCGAGTACCTGATTGAAGGCGAGATGATTGCTGATACGGTTGTCCTGATTGGTTCTATAGATCCAGTCATGGGAGACGCCGACAAGTAGCCAAGCCCTAAATTCCAAGCTCCAAGTTCCAAATTCCAATTGTCAATCTCTAAGCACCCAGCACAAAATTCCAAGCACCAAAGCCCAAGCTTCAAATTCCAAGTACCAAATCTGATATCCGATATCTCTTTTTGAGGTTTGTATTTTGAGATTTGGAATTTGAGATTTGGAACTTGGATATAACACCACAGCGCGTCCCTCATGACACAGCCTTTCAACGGCTCTCTTCTTCGACCGGATTTCGTTCCCGGCGAGCCCGTCGAGCGCCATTTTTCTGACGTGGAGCTCGTCTGGACGGACGATGAGCAGAAGCAGATTGCGACGTTCCGCTCTCAGTACCCCACGAACGACGGAGCTGTGATGAAGGTGCTCTGGCTGGCGCAGAACAAGTTCGGCTGGCTGCCGCCCGAGATCGTCCGGTTCGTCGCTGATACGATTGAAGTGCCGTATGCGAAGGTCTACGGCGTCGCTACGTTCTACACGCAATACTATAAGGAGAAGAAGGGCGCGTACGTCCTCGATATCTGCACCTGTTTCGGCTGTCAGGTTTGCGGCGGCTACGACATCCTGCACTACCTCGAAGAAAAGCTCGGCATCTCGAAGGGTGAGACCACAGCGGACGGCCTGTTCACGATTCAGGAAGTCGAATGCCTCGGCGCGTGTGGCTCGGCTCCGATGTTGCAAGTCACCAATGGTACATACGTAAACAATTTGACCCGTGAAAAAATCGACGCGCTGATTGATGCGCTGAAGCAAGGAAAGATGCCGGAATTCGAGTCAGTTACTCTACCCCAGGATGAAGACGAACTGGGAGGCAACCGAAGAACGGACGTTACCCTCACACCGACCTACGGGGTTTGCCCTGTCAGTGAAACCCTGAGCTGAACACCCTATGGAAACCCAAAGTAAAGCAGGAGATTGGCGGGCGTTCAAGCGTGTACTGATGCCACCCGTTAGAGACCTCCACAAGTTGGAAGTCTACGAGGAACACGAAGGGTACGCCGCGCTGCGAGAGGTTTTGACAACGGATAAGTGGGACCCGACCTCCGTGACCAATGAGGTGAAGAAGAGCGGCCTGAAAGGTCGAGGTGGAGCTGGATTTCCGACCGGCCTTAAATGGAGTTTCATGCCACCGGTTGACCCCGACATCCCACGCTTCCTGTGTTGCAAT
>JADFLK010000207.1 GCA_022564455.1 Bacteroidota bacterium | reverse complement strand
TGCTCTTCTTGGCTTTGCCCTTCCGGCCGGCCTTGCCCTTCTTCTCCCCCTTGCCGCCATCGGCAGGTACGATTACTTCCAGGTACTCCACATCCGGCACGCCAATAACAAACGCCAGTGCGGGCTTTTCGTACCCTGCTGTGCGGCACTCTTCAATGATGTCCTTCAGCTCGAACACGATGGGTTTGCCAAGCCGCTTGGTTGAGGGAGTCGGGGCCTCGAAGTCCACATCGTCGCCGATGCCGGCCAGGCCCTGAAACTCGGTTTCCAGGAAGAGGTCGGCAGAGGTGTTCTGACCCTCTCCAAACTGGATGGTTATGCCATCTTCATCGGTGACCTCATCAGGAGTAACCGCGCCAAGGATTGACGATGCGATGTCGGGGGCATAATCCGCGCCGCCTGAGCGCTGCCGCGAAAACTGGCGGATGGGCTCGTAGCCGCTGCTCGTAGGGCGCATCAGAACGGCGTACACCGTCTGCGACGTAACGTGGACACCGAGTACGGGCGCCGCTGCGCGCTGGCGCTTGCTCCACCGCGGCGAAGTGCCTTTCTCGGCCTTCTTGGTGCGGCCTGCAATCGTGGCTGTCTCCTGTTCGGCTGGATGAAGATCCTGGTCCGGAGTGACGTTCTCGCTCATGGGTAGGACTGTTTGGCGGTGGCTAGTTAGGCTGTACGCTCTGCTTTACTGAAGCAATTGCGCCAGGCGACGTTTGTTGTTGGCGTATTGGCGGGCTATCTCGGGCGTGACCTTGCGTTCGCGAACGAGGCGAACAAGATCCTGCTCGAGCGTGATCATCCCCTGCTTCCCTCCTTCCCACATCATCTGATAGATCTCGCCGGTGTTGCCGTTGAGAATGGCGGCCCTGACCGACGGGGTAACCCACAAAACTTCCTTTACAAGTACGCGGCCACCACCAATACGGGGGGCCAGCTTCTGCGAAACCACACAGGAGAGCACATCTGCAAGGCGCATCCGGATACGGTCCTGCTCCTCATGGGGGTACTCGGCTATGATGCGATCCAGGCTCTCGACAGCGCTCGACGTATGAAGCGTCGAGAACACCTTGTGGCCTGTGTCGGCGGCTTCGATGGCTGCGGAGATCGTTACATGATCCCGCATCTCACCGATCATGATGATGTCGGGGTCCTGGCGGAGCGCCTGAACGACGCCATCCTTGAACGACGGTACATCGGGACCTACTTCGCGGTGCCGTATGATGCACTTATCCGGTGCGTGCATGTATTCGATGGGTTTCGCCACGATGACAATGTGCCCATTGAAATCGTGGTTGTTTGCATCGATAATGGCATCGAGCGTGGTAGACTTACCCGAACCTGTAACACCTGTGAAAAGAGTGAGGCCGTCTCGAACCTGGCGAAACATGAACCCGCGTTGAACAGACGGATGGAAGCCAAGCGAATCAAGCTTGCGCACCTCCTCATTAATCGCGCGCATGCATAGCCCCAGGTGCTGGCTGTCGAAGTACACGGTGCAGCGGAAACGACGGTCGGCACCCGAACCAACGTCAAGGAAATACGAAAAGTCGCACGACTGCTCCTCAAAGAGATCAGTGCGCTGCCGAGGGCTCAGGAGGTTCAGGATGAGGATATCCACCTCGTCGTTGCTCCTAGCGCCTACTTCCGTGTGCGGCGTCTTCTCGCCGTCAACCCGGTACCATACGCGGCCCACGCAGGCAGGCCCGCCGATATCCATGTCGCTGGCGCTAATTTCGTGAAGCTGCCCTACGAAGCTATCGAGGTAATCCCGTAGCACTTCGCGCTCGGATGCCTCCACCTTATCGACTTGTTCGGCATAAAACTTCAGGCGGTCTTCGCCGAGAAGAATGCGGGGAGCAGAGCGGGCGATGTCTGAAACGAATGCAGGTATGCCCGTTTCTTCCACCTCCATCGTCAACATATCGCCGGGATGCACCGTCTGTGCCTCAAAACCGGACAAGGCATCAGCCGCCTGCTGAAGCGCTGCGAACTGCGCACCCGCAACCGGCGAAACACCCTGCTGCGCACTTTGCTGATCTGTGGGGAGGGCGGCAGCCACCTGCACCGGCTGACGAGCCGGAGCTATCGGTTCTAGCGGCTTTGGAGAACTCGTGGAGAATTGGGGGTTCACAGTGCCCAGGGGCTACAAATGAAGAGATGAACACCGAAGGACAAATCCCGAGCCACTCTTGATAAGCGGCTTTTCGGCAGCGGGGGTATCGTCCAGTTGGGTAGAAGCGGAACAATCCGTACCAACGCGGGCACAATCGGTAACGTTTTTTTGACGCGCGCACGGGGTGTTCAGAGCTGGCGGATTGTTCGTTTGAGCATGGAGCCCGCGTTGCTATGAAACACGGCAGCCGACCCTTTGATAGGACTGGCTGCCGATTGTCGTGCTCGAATGTCGTGCGATTACTCGCCTTCGCACACAATGAAGTCGTTATGGTAGTGGAGGTGCACAGGCACGACCGGATTGCCGATACAAATGATATGCTGGTTCTCTTCATCGCCGGGTGGGCGATGCATCACGGCCGTCTTCCAATTCATATTGCCATTGGGGCACCTGCAGTCAGGCTCTGGATCGGATCCGGGTCTGAATGAGGAGAGGGGTCCGGGTCTGGATCAGAGCCAGAGAACGGAATTGGGGCCGTACATACTTCAGGAACTTGACCAGTCGGTATGGGATCCAGCGAACCCTCCAGCACCCGACTGCCGAAGTCCGGATGGTGGGATTAGTCTCTCAAAAACAAGAAACCATCTTCGGTTCTGTCCGACCATCCATCTCCATCGTAGCCAGTACTCTTGGTAGCCTGGAGACTGTTCTCCGGTCGATCGGACCCATCTCCGTTCCACCCTTTATCATGGGGATTTACGTAGGCCGCTCTCCCTCGTTAGTTATTGTTGCGGTTTCCGCAAGGTAGTCGGCGTCGCCGGGCTCTTCAGCACAGTGATCGGCGTGGGCATCGTTGGCTTCAACGGCGATCGTATCCCGGCCACTTCTTGTGGTCAGCTTGGGAATCTATCCAGTGTTTTTATGGATTGCTCTGGGAATCTCTTCATTGTGCATCAAGGTGAGAATTGCGCGCATTGTTTGGTCAGGTCGTATCGACGAGCTAATTGACGGCATCATCGCGATCGATCTCGGCACGGGTCTTGAAGCCGTGCTCGTCTCCCAACTCAAAATCGTCTTGGCGAGCACGAACGCGCCAATACAACCGCCTTCGTCAACGCCGTCGAAGCGCATCGAGGGCGACTTGCTCGACGCAGCCAAACTCACGACCTCCGATGGCGCCATGGTCCACTCCTTCGGCTATTCGGTGTCACTTTCGGGGGGCCACGCCCTCTAGGAGGCCAGCGAAGACGACGACCCTAGGCGGCACGGCCTACGCGTACGAAAGCCTCTTCCCAACCGCGGTAGAAACGACCGTGGAGTTGCCCCAAGAATAGGTACTGCTGGCGATTACGCCCCCGTGGGGTTAGGCGTAGCATCACCACTCTTCAGAATAAGCGAGCAGACGCAATCGCGTATCGCGTTCATCCGGTGGAACGAGCGCCACGGGGTTTGGGAGATACTGTATCTTAGCGGTACCGCTGAGATAAAGCCCGTCGCCGGTAGTAAGACTGCCATGGATTCTCGTGCGGCCCTCATTTTGCAGCGTACCGTTCGTAAACAGATGAGCCTCCACCTCGTCATGTCCGTCCATCAAAATGTCGCCTCCAGAGTAGATAGCGAGACTGGTTGTCTCTCCATCTGGGTACGTCGACACGTTCGTGCCAACGAAGCGATCTATCTCGGTTCGTCCATCGGCAATAATAACGGCATACCCATCAAAGACGAGGTTTTCCATGCGGAGACTACCTGGACAATAGTATACGCGAGGGTTGGTTGCACTCCCACCCTCAAGCGTGCCAGATAGGTCGCAATTCCAATCAGCTGATGCATCCCACGAATCGGGCATATCCGTTCGTATGTTTACGTCCATTCCAAAGTCATCGGCCAAATGGAGTGGATCCACCGTGGGAATATCTACAGGTAGTGCGAAGGCAACTGGCGGGCTTAAGTAGGGATTGTAATTTGGCTGGAAAATGGTCTCCACATGCCTTCCACCGACTGTACCTGAGTACGAACCGAAGCCGGCTACCACTGCAGAGGAACCTTCGGTCTGAAGGTTAGAGTTCGTGTGCATGCTCGCGTTTAGTGTGGCCGCCGCGCTGTCTGCAACACCGACAGATAGGACGTCACCAGTGCCAGCAACTGACAAATCGCCACCAACCAGTAAACCAAAACCGAATCCTAGAGGAACGGTCTCGGGAGCCTGATCAACGACAGATCTAATGGTTCTTGCTACGCGGATGCCTTCGGATGTAACAAGAGAACCCTCGGAGGAAATCGTGGCTTCAAGACCGGAGATGCTCACCTCTACGGCATACGTACCTTGGTCGAAGTAACCTTCAAATGATTCCTCGGTGAACGATCTTGCGAGGTGTTGCTTGGCTCGCTCGCTACCGGCGATCGCGGCGCTCCTGGCGAGTACAGCGTACTCATCGCCCGCTACTCCGCGGTTGGTTTCACCCATCTGCAGTTGCGTACTCAAGAAGTAGAATCCGCCTATAATGACAAAACCGAGGACAGCGGTGATTGAGATGAAGTTTCCCATGATGGTTGGTAGTTGCTTAGATCAACGGGTTGAGGATCGGGGGATGAATGACGGTTTCCCAGCGGGAGTGCACAAACTCAGAGGGGCTTGACGCAGCCGAGCGGGTGATCGGTGTCATGGCGTCAAGGCGAACGTGGAGGCCGGCGGCGTCGTCAGGTCCTGACGCAGGCGCGCCGGAGGCGTCCAAAAACTCCATCTGCCAATCGACCAGTTGGAACGCAGTTCCGCCGTCCGATTGGCCGTCTACAAACCGCTCTACGGGGTACGTCTGGACGTTATCTTACACCTCTCCCAACG
>JADFLK010000206.1 GCA_022564455.1 Bacteroidota bacterium | reverse complement strand
TGATGCCGCCCAGCACCATGAACACGATGATTACCCACTCGACGTAAGCAGATCCGTACTGGCCCACCGATCCATTTTGTGTCGAGAAACCCCCGGTGGCCATCGTGGAGAAAGCGTGGGTGACGGCATCGAACGGGCTCATCGCCGGCAGAAGCAGGACGATCTCGATCAGTGTGAGGCCCACGTAGATCGCCCAAAGCCGCTTGGCAGTCTCCGTGACCCGCGGCGTGAGCTTGTCCGCCTGCAGCCCGGGCGCCTCGGCCTTGAAAAGCTGCATCCCTCCAATGCCCAAAAGCGGCAGCACGGCCAGCGTAAGCACGATGATGCCCATGCCGCCCATCCACTGCGTCAGACTCCGCCAGAAGAGAAAGGAGGCGGGGATCTCTTCGATGGCGGGCGTGTCCGCACCCCCGAGGATCGTTGCTCCCGTCGTGGTGAACCCGCTCATCGTCTCGAAAAAAGCATCCGTATACGATCCGAGCACTCCCGTGATTACAAACGGCAGTGCCCCCACGAGTGAGAGCACGAACCACGTAAGCGCGACGATGGCAAAGCCTTCGCGGATCCTCAGCTCGTCTTTCGGCCGATAGATGGCCCATGTCACCGCCCCACCGGCAAGCGCTCCAACGGCGGTAACTCCAAAGCCCCACCACTCGGGCTCGCTGTAGAACAGCGCCACGCCCAGCGGAGCGAGCAGCGCGAGGCCGAGCGCAAACATGAGCGCTCCGAGCACACCGACAACCGCCTTGAAATCGAGTACCATTAGCCCATTCAGTTGCGGCTCATTCAGTCGGAGGCCATTCAGTTGGCCGAAAAGAGGGCTTCCACCTTGTCGACGCGATCATGCGTGGCGAAGACGATAGCACGCTGGCCGGCGGCTATTTGCGTTGTACCCGTTGCAATCTCAACGTCCTCACCGGCTACGGCGCCGACAAGAATTCCCGCCGGAAGTTCCAGTTCCATCAAAGGCGCGGATGTGATCGGCGATGCCGCATCGGCCTCCAGTTCAAGGATCTCGGCGTCGAGGCCCTGAACAGTGGCTACGCTCCGAACGTGTGCGCCGCGCAGGAACCGCAGCACCTCTCGCGTCACGGCCAGCTTCTGGCTCACGGCCGCGTCGAGACCGATGGATTGCGAAATGGGGATGTAGGCGCTTTTTGAGAGGAGGGCCACGGTCTTGCGCACTTTCAGATGCTTCGCCATCAAACACGAGACGAGGTTGGACTCCTCGTCGTCGGTAACGGCCACGACGGCGTCGGTCTCGCTGAGGCCCTCTCGGACGAGCAGATCGATGTCGGACGGATCGCCGTGGATGACGAGCACGCCTTCCAGCACTTTGGCGAGATATTCGGCGTGGTCCCGATCCGCTTCCACTAGCTTGACCGTCATTCCGGCCGAGCGGCGATTCTTTCCCGTGAGGCTGGCGGCAATGCGAGCGCCTACTTTCGTGCCTCCAAGAATCATGCAGTGCTCCAGGCGCTTTCCATCCTTACCGAGCATGTGCGCTATCTGGCCAACCTGTCCTGTCGGCGCAAGTACGAACACGTGATCGCGGGGCTGAAGCGCCGCATTTCCGTCCGGGACGATACTGCGAATGCCGCGTGAGATCGCCATCACTCGAAACTGGAGGTGGTCGTTACGCTTCGCCAGTTCGTGCAGGGGCAGGCCCACCACCGGCGAATCCTCATCGAGGCGGATGCCGACAAGCTGGACGCGGCCGTCGCAAAAATCGACGATATCGGTAGCAGCCGCTCGCTTCAGCAGGGCCACGACTTCTGCGGCGGTGCTCTCCTCCGGATGGATGATGAGGTCGATCCCCAGTTCGTCGAGGGAGAGCAACGACTTGTCGCTCGTGAATTCTTCCGAGCGCACACGGGCAATCGTAATCGTTTGCTCGCCCTCTCTAGCCGCTCGCTCCGCCATCATCGACGCGATGATATTTACTTCATCCACGTCGGTCACCGCCACAAGTAGTTCCGCGTCGCGGATGCTAGCGTCGAAGAGCGTCTTGGTGCTGGTCCCCGACCCCTGAATGGCCATTACGTCAAGCGTTTCCCGAACATGCTCAATCTTGGCCGGATCGGTGTCGATGACGGTCACGTCGTGACGCTGCTGCGAGAGCATTCGGGCTACGTCGTAGCCGACGTCTCCGGCACCAACAACAATGGCACGCATGTGGGCTGATCAGGTTAAGCAGGCGGAAGGTACGGCAAACGCTATCGCGTTCGGGCGGCTAATCCCCTTCCTGCAGCGATTCGGCGGCCAGCGGCGTACGGATGTGGAACGTGGTTCCCTTCCCCTCCTCCGTCTCAAACCAGATTGCCCCGCCACCCGCCTCAATGGTTTTCTTGACGATGGCCAGCCCAAGACCCATCCCGCTCGTTTTAGTGGAAAAGTTGGGCTGGAAGATGCGTGCGCGAGCCTTCTCAGGAATCCCCGCCCCGTTATCCTGCACGTCAGAGATTGCGTGGACGCCGGATGTACGGGTACGAACCGTGATGCGCCCCTCTCTTCCGTTGGGCATGGCCTGAAGCGCGTTGGTGAAAAGGTTGATGTACGCCCGGCGAAGTTCCTCGTGGTCGGCTTCAATGAAGAGTGGCTCCTCAGCCAGATCCAGCGTCAGTTCGAACGAACGCTCGGCGGATGCTTCGTCATCGAAAAGGGCTGCGGCCTCGCGGACCACTTCATTCAGATCGAGCCTTTCAGGGTTCCTCCGCGGTAATCGGGCAAACGAAGAGAACTCGCCCGCAATACGGCTGAGGGCATCGATTTGCTCGATAAGCGTCGTCGTGATGCGGTCCAGAACCCTGCTGAACTTGCGGTCCTCCGGCGGTGCGTTGTCGTCCGCTGGGCGATGGGCGCGGCGCAGGTGTTGCACCGAAAGCTTCATCGGCGTGAGGGGGTTCTTAATCTCGTGGGCTACCTGCTGCGCCATCTCGCGCCACGCCAGTTCGCGCTCCTGCTGCGCAAGCTGCCTGCGGCTCTCCTTCAATTGCAACTGCATTTCGTTGAAGGTCTCCGCCAACTGCCCCATCTCATCCTGCGTCTCAACGGGGATGGGTTCGTAAATCTGGCCCTCGCCCACCGCCTTCAGCCCCGCTCGGAGGCGCTTGAATGGCCTCGTTAGCTGGTTTGCCAGCAGCGTCGTTGTTACGAAGATGCCGAGCATCAACACGAGCAATATCCCAAACAGGTAGGCAATCATTCGGGCCTGCCCGGCTTCGATGGATGCCTGCTCGGGCAGTGTGGGCACGGCCACCGCCCCAATGGTCCTCCCTCGTTCGTCGGCGATGGCTTTGTATCCGATGGTATAGGTGAACGTACCGATGCGCCCTTCAGTAAACGCGTACCGGCGGCCTTCGGCGTATAGCGCCCTGTAAACATCGGCCGGAAGCCGTTCATCAATAAACCGCTGGCGCACGAGTTGCGGACGGCTTGTGGAGACGAGTTCGTAGCCCTGGTACACGTGGAGGTCTATGCCGAGTTGAGCGCTGGCCGCGTCGGCGCGCGCGAGGCCAAGCACAGAGGAGACGGGCATGCCCGGCCCGGCGTCGGCAGTTACAGCAGCCTCCACACGCTGCAAACGCAACCGGAGGAGGTCTTGGACATTTTGCTCATTCTGAGCCACGATGACCTGCCGCCCGATCAACCCCGTCACAGCCACCGTTGCAATTCCAACCAACAGAAACCGCGAAAGCACCTGGTCGCGGAACTGGCTCCGGCTCACCGGAAGCAACCCCTTGCGGCGGCGAATCGGCAACCCGCCAAGGTAGACCAGAAGCCCAAGGATCAGCCCCGCAATGGTCATCCGCAGGAGATTGAACAGGTGGTCAAGCGGCGACGGAGCAGGAAGCCGAACGGCGATGGCATCGAGTCGCTCCCGCTTCTCCCCCGCCGGAATCCGCTGGTAGTACGCGCGGTACGGCTGGTCTTCGATGATCTCCTGCCGCCAGTACTCCGTACGATTTCCGGCGAACGCATTTCGCACATCCACATCCAACCGAAACGGCCCCGGCGCAGCGCCCCGGCTGCGCACGAGTACGCCGTTGTCGTATTCGGAGTAGCTCATCGCCGCGCCCACTTCGTCCTGTATCCGCGCCGGAACAAGAACGCGGGGATAGGGCGTCTCGCCGAGCGGACGGCTGAGCCGTGGCATTGCTTCTACGCGCAACCAGCCCGCAAGGCTATCTGCCGAGGCCTCAACGGGGCAAATTCCGGCGTACCGGTACGTACCTCGCTGGCTTCCAACGGGAGCACGAAGCACGAGGAATCCTGGCCGCTCCTGACTCCGGTAGCGGCTCCGCAGCGAATCGAATGCGAGCGGATCATCCTTCTTAACGCGTGCGGTTCGTGAAACGCCGTCGTCGGGGAGCACGTCGCCGACGTAGGTAGCAAGCGTGTCACCTTGCGCATTGAGTACGGAAAGGTCCACTGAGTATTCGGCCAGGGACGCAAGGAACGAGCCCGATACCAGCCTTGATATGAGGTTGTCGAGGGCAACCTGCGTGCTGTCGCGGATTGAATCATTATCCTGAATAAGCGGAAGCTGAGTACGCAGCGAATCAACCACGAGCGACTCAGCCGGCTGGTTATCCAGCTCCGCCAGTGCAGCCTTTTCAACCGACCGGATTACGTCAACCAGCTCCGTCTTCAGATCCTGCGATCTAGCCTCAATGAGAATCTGCTCGATGGCGTAGACGGCCCGGGGATCCTGCCCACGTGCAAACTCCTCGGCGGCCTCCTCAATAAGCCTGCCGACCATGTGATTGATGATGCGGCCCGCCAAGGCCTTTTGTCCGTGGTATCGCCTGCGGTTTGCCGCCCGATCCTCGTCATTGGTTGCCCACCACTCGAATCCTGATTGCCATTCTCCCTCAAAGCCAGTCCGACGATGGAGGTTTTGGGAAAGGTCTTCCCTTAATTGAAATTCAAGACACCAACGGAAAACTGGGACGCTCGGTATCGG
>JADFLK010000205.1 GCA_022564455.1 Bacteroidota bacterium | reverse complement strand
AGACATCCTGATCGACTCGGGGCCTAGCGCCCGCAGCGTTCGGATTTCGCTTCCCCCGTTTACACTCATCGGCGCCACGACGCGAAAGGGCCTCCTCACGGCTCCGCTCCGCTCCCGTTTTGGCATCGACTTCCGGTACGACTACTACAAAGCCGATCTCCTCCAACAGATCGTACAGCGGTCGGCGGGGATTCTGCGCACCGACCTCACAGAAGACGGTGCTTTCGAGATTGCCCGCCGAAGCCGAGGCACGCCGCGCACCGCCAACCGGCTCCTCCGCCGCACGCGCGACTTCGCCGAGGTGGATGGCGACGGCAACATCACCCGCGCCCTCGCCGATCACGCGCTGAACGCTCTCGACGTGGATGAAGCCGGCCTCGACGACATGGATGCCCGCATCCTACTCGCCATGATGGAGAAGTTTGAGGGCGGACCAGTGGGCCTGAATACGATTGCCGTAGCCGTAGGTGAAGACCCCGGCACTATCGAGGAGGTCTACGAGCCCTACTTGATTCAGGAAGGTTTTATGGCCCGTACGCCCCGAGGCCGTGTAGCTACTCGGCGGGCCTACGAGCATTTCAATCTCGTACCACAGACAAATAGTGGAAATTTGTTTGAGCTTGCTGAGGAGGAGTAGCATTTGCCCTTGTTCGCCTGGTATAACCTCAATCGTTATCTGGGTCGACTCTAAATTTTTACCCACACTGTGGATTATCGTGTGGAAAAATCTTCGGGAAGCAGGGATATTTTTTCACCCCACCCACCCTGCTAACCCTCGCAACAAGTCAAGAGTCGTCGACCCACTTTATCTACCCGCGTCATCCACAACCTCTCTATGTGGAAAGCCGATATCCTCAACTCCGCCATTAACTGTGCGCCAGCGTGTAAAAGTGGATAACGCTTATTCTACAACCATAGACTCCCACAGGCCGGTAATCCAATGTAAATGGGTGTGGGTTGTTTGAGGGTAACTCGAAGTCTTGCCCACAGTCATCCACCATAACGGATGGACTCTGTGCTTTCCACATATCCACCATCCCTACAACTACTCCTTTTATATTTTTCAAAACAAGGTTATTGTTGTTAGCAGGGCTTCGTTTGGGATGATTACTTAACCGCAAATGGTTTATTTTTAGAGTCCTTAGCACTGTTAGTAGTGATTTGCACAGGATTGCAGCGGATATGCAGGTACTCCTACCTTGCGTTCCCACAACCCTCCTTTTCATATCGATGACGAAGCGCATTCTTGTCGTGCTGGACCCCGGGCACGACACTCATATTGCCACGCAATACGCGATCGAGATTGCGAAAGCACACGATGGTGCCGTAACGGGACTGGCACTGGTTGATCGAAAACGAATTAACGAGGTGGTGAAAGGCGGAGGCATAGGGGCGATGTACTACGCGGAGAAGCTTCGCCGCGATCTGGCGGATGAAGTTCGAACCGAAGCCCAGAAGCTTTTGTCTGAGTTTGTTAAGGAGGTGGAGGCAGCCGGTGCGCGTCACACACACGATCATATAGCGGAAGATGGTGTAGTGCAGGCCATCACCGAAGACATGAAAACACACGATTTGCTGGTGGCCGGGCACGAGTCGCATTTCTACTATGCTGATCCGGAGCGCAGGACACACGTGCTGGCAGACATCGTGGCCGAGGGTGCCGCCGCCACGCTCGTGGTCGAGTCGGAATACAGACCCGTCAGGAAGGTGCTGGTGGCCTACGATGGAGGTAAGGCAGCTGCACGGGCCCTCCAGAAGTTTGCCCATTTAAGCCCATTCGGAACCAGTCTGGATATGGAGGTCTTCCACGTGCGAGATGAAGGGCGGGAGGCACAGTTGGAAAGCGAGCGTTTATTGGAAGGTGCTTCAGCGTATCTGGAAGCCCACGGTTTTGCCTCCATTTTCAAGACCAGCGTAGAAGGTGGCGATCTGCTTGATGGAATTTTAGACTGCTGTAAGAGCTCGCAGGCGGATTTAATCGTTTCCGGGGCCTATTCAGCATCGGGGATCAAAAAGTTTTTCTTTGGCTCCACGGCCAAAGGGCTCATAGAGAAAAGCTCTGTACCGCTCTTTTTGTATCACTAACTAACGCCAGTGTACACGCTCGATACGCTCGCCGTCCGAACGCAACCAAACAGCACCTTCGCGGGACGTTTGGAGTACCTCGGCAGATGTAGCCTGCCAGTGAGCTAGTGGCTCTTCATTTGGGAGGCCGTAACGATTTCGCCGAGCCACAGAGATGATCGCATAAACCGTAGAGGAATCCGAAGCGGCCTGCACAAAAGCCTCGGTGGAGGAAGTACGTGAGCCGTGGTGGGCCACCTTCACCACATTCGCGGCGAGAAGATTTCCGTACCGGGCCACCATTTCGGATTCACCGAGAGCCTCTACGTCGCCCGTGAGAAGAAAGGAGGTGGCACCGTATTCAAGGTACAGCACTACGGAAGCGTCGTTGCCGTCCTCGAAGGGAGCGGGTGTCTCGGTTGGGGGGAGGATGCGGATGCGAACGTTCGGATCGAGCGCGAGCGTATCACCGGCCTGCACGATACGCAGCGGCACGCCCAGCGAATCGGCAGTATGGAGAACGGATAGCCAGAAAGAGTTCTCTTTCTGGTGGCCGTTGTAGATGAGTTGGCCGACTTCAACCTCTTCCATAACAGAGAATACGCCGCCGTAGTGATCAGCATCCGCATGGGTGAGGACGACGGCGTCCAGCCGCCGGATACCATAGCGGCGAAGATGTGGCAGCACTGTACGCATGCCCTGGTCGGTGTACGGATCGCGTAGACCGGCATCCACCAGCAGGTGACGCCCATTCGGGAGAGATATGAGTGTGGCATCTCCCTGCCCAACATCCAGAAAAATCACGTCGAGGTGGGGGATCGCATCGCCACGAGCGACGCCCATCCAGAGGCTCACGGCCAAACACGAGAGTCCACCGGCGACGAGGACCCAACGTGTTCGAGGGCGTTTCCATAAAGCCAGCGCCCCAAGTCCCAGTACCATGCTCATCACCAACCAACCTTCACGAACAAAGCCCTCCACCAGAGCCCAGCCCAGATGCTGTGCGCCGGTTCGACTGGTTATCAGTAAGCCCGCGGCGCCCAGTTCTGCTACGGCAGCGAATGTGTCGGCGACGACCGGAAACCAGGCGAAGACGACGGTAAACAGGCCTCCAAACAGTGCAACAGCCGTTGCCGGGATGGCGGCAAGGTTAAGCAGAAGCCCCGCGAGCGGCACCCTGCCGAAGTGGTAGAGCAACACCGGCGCCGTACCAAGCGTCGCCGCGATGGAAACCACCGTCATGCTCAGCACCCAGTGAACGACGGGTTGTCGTTGCCATGCTTCCGGGATGCGGTGGTTCATGAGCGGCGTGAGCGTGACAAGTGCACCGACGGCAGCAAACGACAACTGAAAGCCGACATCGAACAGGGCGGCCGGACGGATGAGCAGAATGATGACGGCTGCTACACCGAGTGTATTCAGAGCGTCTGACTGCCGCTGGAGCAATGTGGCCCCGATCCACACGGCCGTCATGATGAACGCGCGTTGCACGGAAACCGTCCCGCCTGTGATTAGCAAATAGAGAAGCAGCACGACCAGTGTGAAAGCTGCACGTGTGAACTCGACGTGCCTCCACGAGAGGCGCAGCCGAGCCAAAACCGGCTTGAGCAGTTGGTACAGCAGCAGTCCGACGAGCAACACGTGCAGCCCCGACACCGCGAGCAGATGCATCAGGCCCGTTTCGGCAAACGTCGTTCGCGTTTCGGAATCGATGCCACGCCGGTCGGCCAGGATGAGCGCGAAGAGAACGGCGTGGTTCTCCTCGCCCCGAACAAACTGCCGGATACTCCTCCTCACGTGCCTGCGCGTGGCCGTGACGAGGTCGTCAATCGGCCCGGCGTCCGAGCCGAGAAAGGCAATGGCGCCTGCCTCGTAAACCCCCATTGTGCCGTGGATGCCACGCCGCTGGAGGTACGAACCGTAGTCGAAGTCCGCCGGATTGCGTTTTTGGGGGACGGGCCGGAGATCCCCCGTTACTTCAACCCGGTCGCCCGCGTGCAACTCGGGGAACACAGCGGACTCTCCATAGCGAGACTTCCCCAATAACACCTGGACCTGGCCGCGGACAGCCCGGCTGCCGGCGGAACGGGCGGCGGAATCGACGGAGAGGACGAAGCGGGTGCCGTACGTGAGGCTCTCCGGGGGCTTATCGACGTGGCCCCAAAGGGTGAGGGTGGCCTCGCCTGTGCTGTCTTCGTGCACCTCGGCCGCTTCGGCCAGAAAGGTAATATCATTCTCCGGAAGGTGTTGCCAAACGGACATACGCAACCCCCCAACGCTTATGGCCGCGAAGCACACCACAATGGCGAGGGTCAGCCGCTGCAGCGAAACGATTCGCTTTCGGGAGATAATATCCGCAACCAGCGCTACTACGATTGCCCCCAAGAGCAGACCCGCCCAAACACCGAAAGGTAGGCTTGAAAGCCACGAAGCCATCACAACACCCATGCCCATCGCCGTTGCGAGCACGAGCGCCGGCCGCGAGAATGGGCGAAGAGGAGGTGGGGGTGGGGTGATGGGCATGACTAATGCGGCGGCGTACCCACATAGACACTTCGCCCACCTACTATCTAACCTTCTTTACATCTTTTTCCGGCGCCGCCGAGGCCTGTCAAACACGAAGTGTATCTTGTTCTCTCCTCCCGTCCACATGCCCGTTGATAGCAGGCAGCCGTTCTTTCTGTGATGAGCAAACGACGTCAGGTTCGCGAGCGCGTACTTCAGGCTCTCTACGCCCAGGAGGTCAGCCAGGACACCGCCGATCACGTGCTGGCCACGCTCATCCGGCCGGTTTACAAGGACGAGCCCGCGTACCTCCAATTTGCTGAGCGGCTGTTTCTGCGGTCCCTCGAGGCACGCGAAGCAGCAGAGGAAATGATCGCACGGCACATCCAGAACTGGGAGATT
>JADFLK010000204.1 GCA_022564455.1 Bacteroidota bacterium | reverse complement strand
CATAGCTTCTGAGACAGGAAGTCGTCCTTCTTCGACTCGCTTGGGCATTTGATCCGCACCCTCAGGGTGACCACATTGTCATACAGCTTCATGGCCTACTCCTTTTCTTTTTCCCATGGGGGACGTACATCTTTGTGGATCTCTCCGCAGCGGCAGCAGTACGTTCCAGCGCCGCATTTGTCACAATAGATGAACTTCATTAGTTGGTGATCACCCTCTGGTTCCTCACCACATGGGCGGCGTACTCGGCACTGTCGAGCACACTCTTACCGTCACCAATGTGCTCGTCTATCTGTTTGCATACTGCGAGGAATGCGGTGGCGATCTCCATGCTCGCTATCTCAAAGACCTGAAGCGCTTGGAGCAGGTACACGAGGTGCTGGGAGAAGACCTTCTCGAACGGGGAGTTGACGGCCTCATTTCCAGCAACGCCATTCATCTGTACTACGATCTGGAGGAAACCCTTTGTTCGTGGAGGAAGATCATCCGCCCGACGGGGCGCGTGTTCGTCCAGTCCGGAAACATCCGGAATCCCGAGATGCCCGACGATGAGTGGATCATTGATGAGACCGTGGAGGTGATCCACGAGGCGGCAAAGCAAATCGTCCGGGAGGACGAGGCCTACGCTCAATACCAAGCCGCTTTGGATAACACGGATCACATGTCAGAGCACGATGCGCTAAGACACCGTTATTTCCTGCCTGTACGGCCTCTCGACCACTATCTGGACGCGTTGCGGGACGCAGGTTTTGAAATTTGCTCGGTGCAACGGCGACGGATTCCAGCACGGGTGGATGAATGGTTCGAGTTCCTCAGCGTTTACCACGAAGGCGTGCTGGGTTGGGTAGGCGGCGCCGAAAAGATCACCGGCTCACCAATCAGTGATGCTGTAGCTGAAGACAGACTGACCCTGATGCAACGAGCCATGGACCACGTATTCGGTGGTGCGTTCGAGTTCGGGGCCTCGTGGACCTATATCACATGCGAGCCGCGAGATTGATTGCATATACTACCAGCCGAACAGTTAAGCAGCATACTCAAACTTATATAATCACGCTTTCACGTAATCCTCTCTCATGCCCCACGCCAACGCCATCTACGCCGAAATCCTCGCCGAAATCCGCGAGGCGGGCCTTTACAAGGAGGAGCGCGTCATCGCCTCGCAGCAGGGTGCGGACATCGTCGTTACGGCGGACGGATCGGTGCAGGAGGTCATCAATTTCTGCGCGAACAACTACCTCGGTCTGGCCAACCACCCGGATCTAATTGCAGCGGCGCAGGAAGGTGTGGCGAAATATGGCTTCGGGCTCTCGTCCGTACGGTTCATCTGCGGCACGCAGACCATCCACAAGGAGCTCGAAAAGCGGCTGGCCGGTTTCCACGGCAAGGACGACGCGATTCTCTACGCAGCCTGTTTCGACGCCAACGCTGGACTGTTTGAAACACTGCTCGGCCCGGAGGATGCCATCATCTCCGACGCCCTCAACCACGCCTCCATTATCGACGGCGTACGGCTGTGTAAGGCGAAACGCTTTCGATTCGCTCATGCGGACATGGCCGATCTGGAGCGCTGCCTGCAGGAATCGCAGGACGCCCGGATCCGCTGTATCACCACCGACGGGGTCTTCTCGATGGACGGCGATGTAGCGAAGCTGGACGAGATCTGCACGTTGGCCGAAAAGCACAACGCCATCGTCCACGTGGACGAGTGCCACGCCACCGGCTTTTTTGGTCCCACCGGAAGGGGCGCGGCTGAGTATTGCGGAGTTCTCGGAAAGGTGGATATCATCACCTCCACGCTCGGAAAGGCGCTCGGTGGCGCATCGGGTGGCTTTACGGTGGCTAGCCAAGAAATCGTGGACCTACTCCGCCAACGCTCTCGGCCTTACCTGTTCTCCAACTCTGTGCCTCCGGCCATCGTGTACACCTCGCTCAAGGTGCTCGACATGCTCGACAGCACAGCGGAACTTCGCGAGCGCCTCCACGAGAACACACGGTACTTCCGCGAGCAAATGACGGTCGCCGGATTCGACATCAGGTTGGGCGAGCACCCCATCGTGCCCATCATGCTCTACGATGCAAAGCTTGCTCAGAACGTAGCCCGCGACCTCCTCGCCGAGGGCATCTACGTGATCGGCTTCAGCTTCCCCGTCGTCCCGAAGGGCCAGGCCCGCATCCGCGTGCAAGTCTCTGCTGCTCATACCCGCAAGCATCTTGACCGGGCTGTAGCGGCGTTCACCTCAGTCGGGCAGCGCAATGGGGTTGTCTGAATCCCGCTATATGAACCTTTGATCTACTCGCATCTCGGCTACACCTATTGACACATATTAGCTCTGTTTAGTATATAGAGGTATTCCATAAACGGAGGTCAATATGCCAGTCAGAGGCCTTATCCCTGCCAACTCTCATGTCGAGGTAGATTTTCAGGCGCATTCAACCAATTCCGGCTCTGCGCTCATCGGGTCCGGTTGGATTGGTGGCCCCGACCACGAAGTCGAGGCCACTACGCTCGCCCCAGGTGGGCAGGTTCGTCATTCGCATCAGGAGCGCGGCGCCCGTGCCCTTCGCTTGCATATTGATGTTCCTGACGACGGAGGCTCAGTAAACATTGAGGTACACGCGGATGGCAAGTTGGTCGACCGTGGGACCGAAAACGAGGATCGGTTTTGGACCTACATCGTCGAGGATTGATGCGATACACTCTTTTCGTACTCCTTGCCCTGTCTGCTATCCAGCCCAAGGCACAACCCTCCCGCGACGAACTGTGCGAACAAGCCTATCATGAGTTGGTAGCTGAAAGTCTGGTCATCGAAGCGAGGGCTCCAGTGGAAAGCTGCTCATTCTTCGCGTCCGTTCTCGAAGACGAAGTTGCGAACGACTTGCTTCGGACATCGGCGGAAGAGGCAATGACTGCACGGGACGTCCAACCGCAGCGCGGAGCATCGGGGGGGCCGGCCGGATCCGTTGCGCAGGCCGAGGCGATCTCTAGTCTGGGAATCGAGCCGTACGCGGGCGGCAGTGTCTCGGCAGTAGGAACGGAGGACGGGGCAGGCACTATCGCCACCCTGTCTCTCAATCCGCTTATTCTCTCGGGTTCATTGAGTGACGTTGGGGGCGTGGCCGGGAAAACTCGCCTCTTCGACCTCAGCCTCTTGGTGCCCGTCGACGACGCCGACCGCAACCGCGACGGCCGTATCGACTATTTCGGCTTTCGAGCCCGGGTCAATCTCACCGCGATTGGCGTTGGCAAGCAGGTCTACGAGGATCTCCTGGCCGACTACCGGGCTATTTTCGGAGAAATGCTCGACGCCGCCGAGATTACGTATGCGTTAATAGACAGCCTGCTCAGCAACACCTCCGACATCGAAGTGTGCGCACGAGCCATCCTTTCCAATATCTCCGTGGCCCCCGAGGCCTGCGGCGTCACGTATGGCTTCGCGCTATCAGACGACCTCTACGATCGCCTTGATGCGGCAGCGGCCCGCGTGCGTGAGGCTGCCGACAAGTCCTACTTCGGCCTCGATTTTCGCTTCGACTACGGAGATCCAACACTCGGTAGGACACCGGGAGCCTATGGAACAGCGCTCACGGGTCTCGTGGCTTTTGGACGCGACCTTGGGGGAGGATCACTCAACGGAGCGTTGCGCGGTTACCTCGGCCTGTATTTCGCCGACCGCGACTCCATGGATACCGCCCGGATTGCTTTTGACGGGGCAATCGGGTTCGCATTCACCCGCGGATACGAGCTCCAGCAGATTTCTCTTCAAGCTGGACTCAGCTTCCGTTTTGATCTAAACGATCCAGGCACGACGCTCGACACCGAGGAAAACACCCTCGCGTTGAACGGCTCGCTCAACATCCCCATCACGGCGTCCAACTCCGCGTCACTGAAGTTCGGTCTCCCTCTCCTGGGCAAAACCGGCCCGGTGCTCAGTCTAACAGGAAATTGGCATCTTCCTCTTCCAGGTCGATAATTGGGTAGGGTATTAAGAGTAGGGTATTAAGGGTAGGGTATTAGGCCTTAGCTTCCCAGTCGTTCCCAAAGGCGAGGCACGCATCCGCCGGCAGTCAACCGATGAAGAGCGAGGGTGGCCATTCGACTCTGCACCCGTTCCATATTTAATTCAGGGTCGTTGTGTAGCCATACATTGGGGCCAGAACAAAAGCGCGCGCGCCATCCGTATTCTCCCTAACCCATCCATTCCATTCGCTTAACTGCAATCGCCATGTTTAGCCGAACAGTATTTCTCGTGCTGATTATGCTCGCTCTCACAGCGTGCGCAACTGCTCAAAGGCCCAACCGGAGTAGACCGCCTCGGCAGGACAGACCTCCCGGACAGAATCGGCCACCTCGCCAGGAGAGGCCGACGCGCCAACGTAGAGCGCCCGTGGCGCCTATGGATCCAAGCCGCAACCCCGACGCGGTTCCCCTCACAGACCTTGCGAACACAAACGGTTTGTACAAGGGCTTGGAGGGTGGACTCTACTTCGGCAGCAACAATGTGCCAGACACACATGCAGCGTTCGGAGCCCAGGCAGCGCGCAATATCCAGCCGCTTGATGCCAACGGCGCCCCGAGTCCAGACGGGGCCATTGTCCTCATGTCCATCTCTATGTCGAATGTGGCACGGGAATGGTGTCGCGTGAGTTTAGGCGGCACGTCGGGGGCGCGGGGGTGTGAACCGCACACCTTTATGGGCCAGGCCGCTACCGACCCTACTATTAGCGACAACCTTGTGATCGCTAATGGCGCACGGGCGCGGGCCGCGCTCAGCCTCTGGGACAACCCGAACGATGAAGATTACACCCGTGTAGCAACGGAGGTGTTACCGGACTTTGGCCTGACGGAGGCGCAAGTGCAAATCGTCTGGGTCAAGACGGCCCTCAAGCAGGAGTCCACCCGCCCATCACTCCCCGACGCAAGCGCTGACGCGTACGTGCTTGAGGCGCCTATCGGCGACGTCGTTCGGGCGCTTCGAGTACGATATCCCCACC
>JADFLK010000203.1 GCA_022564455.1 Bacteroidota bacterium | reverse complement strand
GCAAGTTGAGGAAGGCTTGCGGATCGGCCCGATCGCGGAGAGCGCCCGGCTCGAACTCGCCCGGCTCGACTTCTACGAGGGTGATTTCGACGGGGCTCTAGCCCGCGCAGACGCGATGAACCAGAACACGGCGACCAACGCGGCCAACGACGCCATCAGCCTCAAACTGCTTGTGCGCGAGAACACGGGGCCGGATTCGCTTTCCGAGCCGTTACATGCTTACGCCCACGCAGCGCTTCTCCTGCGCCAGCAGCGTTCGGGCGAAGCCCTCAGCGCACTCGACGAATTGCTCGCTTCCGTCGGCGCTCATCCAATTTCCGACGAAGCAGCATTCCTCCGCATCGAAGCATTGCGCGCCCTTCAGCGGCCCGACGATGCCCTCGTTGCTCTCAGCGGTTTCGGCACCCGCTACCCAGATTCACACCTCGTGGAGCGCACCGTTTTTCTTCGCGGCGAGGTCTACGAACGTGACCTTTCCGACACCGCCGCTGCCACCGCCGCCTACGCCGATCTTCTTGTCCGCTTTCCCGGCTCTTTGCTCGCTCCGGAAGCACGATCCCGGCTGCGCAGGTTGCGCGGGGATCGGCCGCCGGGCTAAGTGTGGGAGTATGAGTGTTTGAGGGTATGAGAGATTAGGCTCTCCCTCGCACCGCTTCCGTCATCCTATTCTCCGCTAGACGCGTCCCAACAACGCCCCTCACCCTCTCAAACCCCATCCCCTCACACGCGATAAAGATGATCCGCTGGGCTCTCATACTTCTTTCCGCTGCCCTACTACTCCCTCTCGAAGTCCACAGCCAGGACCTCCTCATCCCCATGGATGAGACGCAGGCGGACCACCTGAAAGCGTATGGGGCCGTTTACCACGCGCTGGAGATGGGCATGGAGGTGGACTGGCTCCTCAACTACCGGGGCGGCTCGTTCCTCGTGCCAGGCGTGGAGGTATTTGCCGCCGAGCTTCGTATTCGCGGCGTGTCGTTCGAGCCCGTGAACGGCGCGCCGATTCTGGCGGAGGTGGAGAGCCCGTCTGTGAACATGGCGGCCGTTCGGTTGGAGAAAGTCCCGAAGATTGCGGTGTACGCGCCTGAATTGACGCTGCCGTGGGATGACGCCGTGCTGCTCGCGCTCACCTACGCCGAAGTCCCCTACGAACAGATTTACGACGACGACATCCTCGACGGCCGTCTCGGCGAGTTCGACTGGGTGCATTTGCACCACGAGGACTTCTCGGGGCAGTACGGCAAGTTTTACTCGGCGTACCGGAACCAGGCGTGGTACCAGCAGCAGCAGCGCGAGGCCGAAGCGGCTGCCGCTGCTCGCGGCTACGCAAAAGTGAGCCACCTCAAGCTGGACGTGGCCAGGGCCATTCGCGCCTACGTATTGGAAGGCGGATTCCTCTTCGCGATGTGCTCGGGCACCGACACCTTCGACATCGCACTGGCTGCACAGGGTACCGATATCGTCCCAGCCGAAATGGATGGCGACGGCGTAGATGCGGACGCCCTCTCCCGCCTCGATTACTCGCAGACGCTCGCCTTCCAGGATTTCACCCCGTCGTTCAACGCGATGGAGTACGAGCACTCCGACATCGACATCAGCCCGCCAGGCCCGCTCCGCAATCCGCTGGTGGACTACTTCACGCTCTTCGACTTCTCGGCCAAGTGGGACCCCGTCCCGGCCATGCTCACACAGAACCACGTGGCGTCCGTCCGAGGGTTCATGGGGCAGACGACGAGCTTCCGCAAGAGCCTCATCAAACCGGGCGTGGTGACGATGGCGGAGGCCCCCGGCCGCGGCGCCGTACGTTACCTCTACGGCCCGCTCGGGCGTGGCTTTTTCGCCTTCTACGCCGGGCACGACCCCGAGGACTACCAGCACTTCGTCGGCGACCAGCCCACGGACCTGAACCTCCACCGGCACTCGCCCGGCTACCGCCTCATCCTGAACAACGTGCTCTTCCCGGCGGCGAGAAAGCAGCCGCAGAAAACGTAGCCTGAACGCTGAAGGGTGAACGATGAAATCTGAGTGACAGCCGGAACGGGAGCAAGCCGGTATCTTCACTGGCACATAGATACGGCCTTCAGCCTTCATCTTGCACCCTTCATCGTTGAAACCAAAGTCCCCCACACTCTCGCAGTGCCGCATGAACGAGCTGGTGTTGCCCAACGACACCAACGTGCTCGGCAACCTGATGGGCGGGCGGCTGCTGCACTTCATGGATATCTGCGCGGCCATTGCGGCTCAGCGCCACTCGAATAAAACCGTGGTAACGGCCAGCGTGGATAACGTGGATTTCCAGTCAGCGATCAAACTTGGAGAGGTGGTGATTCTGGAATCCATCGTGAACCGCGCGTTTACAACTTCGATGGAAACCGAGATCAACGTGTGGGCAGAGGACAATACCGCCGGCGTACGCCGGAAATGCAACCGGGCCTTCTACACCTTCGTCGCGTTGGATGAGAACGGCCGGCCTGTCCCCGTTCCGCCCATCAAACCAGAAACGGACGAACAGCATGAACGATTTGAAGCGGCGGCGCAACGGCGCGAACTTCGGCTTATCCTTTCGGGCCGCCTCAAACTCGACGACGCCAAGAATCTTCGCGATCATCTCGCTGCCGCCACCGGCGCGCAGCCCCGCCCCGCATAACCCCGACCCCATGCCGCGCATTCCGCTCTTCCTCGCCCTGTTCGCCCTCGCGATTCCGGCCACAGCCCAGCCTGGCGGCTTCGGCATCGGCGGGCAAATCGGCAAGCCCACAGGATTGACCATAAAAGTCCAGGCAGGGCCAGCCGCATTCGACGCGGCTGCCGAGTGGGACTTCGACGACCACATTTTCGTGCAAGGCCATTTGATCCTCAGTGAGCGGCGTTTCCGAGGTAGTCAGGTCGCCTATTATTACGGCCCAGGCATCTTCATCCATGCGCACAACAACCATCGCACCCGCTTCGGCCTGAGCTTCAACGCTGCCGTCAACTACTACACAGGACCAATTGAGATCTTCGGGCAAGTCACACCCCGCCTCCGCCTCACTCCAAACTCCGATTTCGACCTCGGCCTTGCGTTTGGCATTCGCTTCTATCCTTGAGCAGATGGACCCGCCGATTCGCATTCTCATCGCCAAGGTGGGCCTCGACGGGCACGACCGGGGAGCCCGCGTCGTAGCCTCGGCGCTGCGCGATGCAGGGATGGAGGTCATCTATACGGGGTTGCGGAAGACGCCGGAGGTGGTGGTTGAAGCAGCCTTGCAGGAAGATGTGGACGCGGTGGGGGTTTCGATTCTCTCGGGAGCGCACATGACCGT
The DNA here is from genome assembly GCA_022564455.1 of Bacteroidota bacterium. The sequence continues at coordinate 1,700 of JADFLK010000203.1, read as the reverse complement.
CTTTCCGAAACTGCGCGCCTTGATGAACGCGGAGGGTATGGATGATGTGATCCTCCTCGGCGGCGGAACCATCCCCAGCGACGATGCCCAGACGTTGCTGGACGCCGGTGACGTGAGCAAAGTATTTACCCCGGGCGCTCCGTTGGACGGCATCGTGGCCTACCTGCGCGAGGCAGTCGCTGAGAAGCGGGGAGCCTGATGCAGTACCCTCGCATCCTCATCACTGGCTCCGATGGTTTGATCGGGCAGGCGCTCCAACGGAAGCTGGCCAACTGGCCCGAAGCCGATGTGCTGGCCACTGGTCTGGAAGCCTCTCCCCGATTCCGCAACGGCTCCGGCGGCTATGTGCCGCTGGACGTAACCGCTCACAAGGCTGTTGAACGGCTCTTTCTGGATTTCGCGCCGACGGCGGTCGTCCACCTCGCAGCCATGAGCAAGGTGGAAGCCTGCGAACAGGACAAGGAAGCTTGCTGGCGGGCAAACGTGGACGCCACGGCCAACCTCGCGCGGCTCTGCAAGTACCACGGCGCCCGCCTCGTCTTCCTCTCCACCGACTTCCTTTTCGACGGCACGAACGGCCCGTACGCCGAGGACGATTACCCCGCGCCGGTCAATGCCTACGGGCGCTCCAAACAAGCTGCCGAGAATGCCATCCGCCTGTCGGGTTTAACGCAATGGACTTCCGTGCGCACCTCGCTCGTTTTCGGAACGGGCGACGATCTCAAGCGCCTCAACATTGCCACGCTGATGGTGCGCGAACTGAAACCGGGCGTGTCGTTCCTCGCCGCCACGGACCAGTTCCGTTCGCCCACCTACGCTCCGGACCTCGCGGACGGCCTCAGGCGCATCATCCAGTTTGAAAAAAACGGCACGTTCCACATCGCCGGGCGCGAGCGGCTGAACGTCTTCGATCTGTGCACGCTGGCCGCTCCCTTCTTCGGTTTCGACCCGAACCTGATTGAACCCACAACGACGGCCGAACTGCACCCCGACTCGCCTCGACCGCTGGACGGCGGCCTGCTCATCCTCCGAGCGGAGAGCGAACTGGGCTTCCGGCCTCGCCCACTGGCTGAGGCTTTTGCGGATCTGGGGAAGCGGCTTGGGCTGCCCATCGCGGCGTAGCTTGGCTGTCAGGCCCGACTAACGGAGAACTCTACATGGCCAATTCGCAGATGTGCAGATTTTGGAATTCACTAGCTGCTACAGCGTGGCCCTATGTGCTGATTGTCGGATCACTTTTGTTGACTGATGCGAGCGCCCAGGAACCGGAAACGAACGGTGCTTTATCGGCCGCAGAGGCGCTTGTCGACGCCTTCAACCAACACGATCCCGAGGCGATGGCGGCCCTTGTGTCGCCCGACTTTGAACTCTACTACGTGGACGAGGAAGGCGTGCCGGATCTTGCCATTCAAGGTCCCGACCAACTAACCACGAAAATGACGGCCTATTTCACCAGTCGTCCCTCGGTCCAGTCCACTATCGCTGCCGCGATCGACGGCCCGGTGTACACGTCGTTTCGAGAACAGATCGTGGGCGGGTAGTCTTCGCTGGCCGTTTATGAGGTTCGGGATGGGTTGATCAAGAGGGTTTGGTACTACCCGGCGGAGTAGAGTCGCCAGTACATCATCCGGTGCCCCCTTTCCTCCCAAACCGCACACGGCTGCGCATACCAGACGGGTAATTTTTGTGGTTCTGCGCTT
>JADFLK010000202.1 GCA_022564455.1 Bacteroidota bacterium | reverse complement strand
TGCTAGTGAAAAGGTCCCTATTTCTGGAGGGATTAGATCGAGGCTACTGCTACTACCACGTTCACTAACGCGCGCAATGAAACCTAAGATCGAGGGGATTACTCCGATGATAATCGTCTCGATCAAGTAGTCCGTTATGATACGCCCTCGCACCGTCATCTATACGATCGCTGGTAAGGACTGAGAATATAAGTCGGCCAACTGACTGTCTCTCGATAGCGGCGGATTTGTTGTCTTCACGAATGTAGGCTGAAATGTAGGCGCACTATACGGGAAAGGGCAGGAAGTGACGGGAAGATCGCTCGCCTGAATCGTCGAGAACGGCACCGTTCGGGCCGATTCGGGACATGACGGGACTATCCATTACTCCCGTTCCCGGCACACCTCAGGCGTTTTCATCAGCAGATGGACCTGATATATTGCATCCCCACTACCCGAATAACCGTTCTCGCGCGCGCTAGGGGTTGCTCATCCACTGGGATCGGCGTGAGTGGGCCAACGGGCAAACCCGCAGCTTGCCATGCCGTGAGGCCACCTTCCACCACGTACACAGAGGCGTAGCCCCAATCCAGAGCTTGCTCGGCGGCTTGATTTACGGTATCGTCGTTGGCATCACCCAGAAAAATGATGGGAACTGCAAAGTTGGCGGGGAGGTCTTGCAGAGCCAGCGCCTGAAGCGGAAGATGCTCCGCGTAGAGGGCCGTTCCTGTTGCTTCAATTTCGCCGAGCGAGCGAACGTCCACGAGCATGGCGCCCTCGCCGACGAGCACGTGCACATCAATGGGGGGGAGTGACAGCAGCCCTTCTCCTTCTTGTGCCTCGGGTAATGCGGAGAGCGGTTCGTCTTCTTCAATCAGGATGGGGCCGAGGAGATCGAGCAACTCGTCGTGGGTGAGGATGCCTGTGTGCTGTTCGCGGATCAGGCCCTCCCTGTCGATGATTACAGTCGTTGGGAGGAGCTCTATTTCTCCGAACTGGCCGGCAACCGTTTGGGAGGCATCCGCCACGAGCGGATAGGCCACGGTGTGTTCTCCCGCCCAATCCATGACGACATCAAGACCGCCTTCGTCCTGCGCAATGCCCACCACGGCGATGCCGTCCGCACCCAGTTCTGTATGAATCTCGTTCAATGCGTCCATGCCGTCTACGCTTAGCTCATTCCACGTGGCCCAGAAGTTGAGCACTACAACCTCACCCAGGTGATCCGAAAGCATGAACTCGCCGGTTACGCCTGGAAGCGAAAAGTCGTGCGCGGGCGTTGCTTCGGAAAGCTCGTCGGTAGGGAGGACGGTGACGAGTGAGTCTGGGGATTCGGCTGTGATGCCGGATGCACCGTCTTCCTCAGGTAGCGAGGACGCTTCTGAATCCGTGCTTGCATCACCCTTATTACATCCGGTACATCCGGCGGCAACAAACACTGCAAGGATGGCCAGAAACGGGAGAGAACCGAGGCGGGCGTGCATCAGCGGGAGGATCAATAGCTCGGCGACGCAGTCGTGCGTCTTCGAGCGGGAAGGGTGCAGAAACAGAGCTATGAACGGCGGTAGATTGGCCGCGCAGCGGTTATTTATCGACGCGCTGAAGATACGCGATTTACACATTCCTGGCGTTCCGCCCTCTCCTTGAACCACTTCTTTACCCATGGCTGAACCGAACGTGACGGGAGCGGAGAACGTCCGATGGAACCTCGCTGACCTCCACCCGACCCGTGCCTCGCTTGATGCCGATCTTGAGGGAGCCGAGCGGGACGCGGAGCGTTTTGCCGAGACGTACCGGGGCCGCGTTGCCTCGCTCGATGCCCCGACGTTTTCCGCCGCGATGGAGACACTAGGCGGCCTCCGCGACCGGGTTGGGCGGGCCTTCACGTATGCGTATCTGAACTGGTCCACGGCGACGGAGGACACCGAGCGTGGTGCGTTGCTTCAGCACGTCCGCGAGGCGTACACGCGTATTGGGCAGCACCTGATTTTCTTTGAGGTGGAATGGGCCGGACTCGACAAGGCGGCGGCGGAGGCTTTGCTTGCCACGATCGATCTGGCGCCGTACCGGCATTACCTGGAACTGAAATACGAGGCTCGCGAGCACATCCTCACCGAGCCGGAAGAGAAGATTATGGCTGAGAAAGCGGTGACCGGGTGGAGCGCCTGGAACCGCTTTTTTGATGAGACCCTGGGCGCCGCGCGGTTTTCGTTTCGGGAGGAGACGCTGCCCCTCCAGCAGGTCATCACCAAACTCCATGAGCCCGACCGGGCCGTTCGCGAGGAAGCGCAGGCGTCCATCACAGCGGGCCTTGTTGAGCATCAACGGCCGCTGACTTACGTCTTCAACACCATCCTCGCCGACAAGGCCTCCACCGATCGCCTCCGCGGTTACGGCGACTGGCTGGATTCGCGCAACGAGTCCAACGAAATCAGCCGCGAAAGTGTAGACGCCCTCATTGCGTCGGTGACGAGCCGGTACGACCTCGTCCATCGTTTCTACGATCTCAAGCGGCGGCTCCTCGGCCTCGACACGCTGTTCGACTACGACCGGTACGCGCCGCTTGGCGAAACGCAGCAGTTCGTGTCCTGGGAGGAGGGGAAAGACACCGTGCTCGACGCCTACCATGCATTCCATCCGGAGATGGGCGAGATAGCCGGGAAGTTTTTCGAGGAGAACTGGATCGACGCGCCGCCGGAGGCCGGGAAGCGGGGCGGGGCGTTCAGCCACGGCGCGGTGCCCAGTGTCCACCCTTACATCATGCTGAACTACACTGGGAAAGTGCGGGACGTGCAGACGCTCGCGCACGAACTCGGCCACGGCATCCACCAGTACCTCTCGCGCGATCAGGGCATTTTCCACGCCGATACGCCGCTGACCACAGCCGAGACGGCGTCCGTGTTTGGCGAGATGCTCGTTTTTCAGCGTCTCCTGAGTCGTCTGGACGACCCGTCAGACAGGCTCGCACTCTTGATTGAGAAAATCGACGACTCGATGGCGACCGTCTTCCGACAGGTGGCGATGAACCGGTTCGAGGAGCGCATCCACGCGCACCGGAAGGACCAGGGCGAGCTCGCTCCCGAAGACTTCGGGCGTCATTGGATGGAGACCCAGCAGCCGCTATACGGCGACAGCGTAACGCTGACTGACAATTACGCGCATTGGTGGAGTTACATCCCACATTTCGTCCACACGCCGGGTTACGTGTATGCGTATGCCTTTGGCGAGCTCCTCGTGCTGGCGTTGTATGCCCGGTATCAGGAAGAAGGGCCGGAGTTCGCTGCGCGGTACAGAGAGATGCTCGCGTCCGGCGGCTCAGACTGGCCGCACAAGCTGGTAGGCAGGCTGGGCATCGACCTCAACGACCCCGGATTCTGGAGCCAGGGGCTGGATGCGATCGGAAGCCTCGTTGAGGAGGCCGAGGCGCTGGCAGAGGTGAAGGCTGAGGTGTAAGGGCAAAGGTGGCAGTTTAGAGGCCGAGGCTTCGGCGTCTTGGCCCCTGACTCCTGTCGTAGCTCCTCTGCCCAAACGCCACACAGGATTCAGGATTCTATCCTGATGAGTTCCAGTTCGATGATCAGTTCCACCTCGTCCCCAACGACGAGGTTTCCCACGCCGCCGAAGGTGCTGTCAAACTTGAGCCCGTATTCCAGCCGGTCGACATTCGTCTTCGCCTCGAAGGCTGCCCGCACCTGCGTTTGCCCTCCGCGATCCATGGAGACGGAACCCGTAAACTCAGCGTCGAGCACCACCTCATGAGTATTGCCTCGGATCGTAAGGTCGCCTACGAGTTCAAATTCGTTGCCATTGATGTTCTGGACCCGCTTGCTGGTGAAGGTGATAATGGGATCGTTCTCGGCATTGAAGAAGTCATCCGAGCGCAGGTGGTTGTCGCGCCGGTCGTTACCCGTAAAGATGCTGGCGGCCATGATCTCCACCGAGACTTCGATCGTGCTCAGGTCCGCAGGGTCGAAGCTGAACGATGCATCAAAGTCTCGAAATTCACCACGGACATTTGAGATACCAAAGTGGCGGGCCTTAAAGCCGAGCTTCGAGTGCACGGGGTCGATTCGCCAGGAGGCCATGCCGGGGGAGGCAACCGGCTGCGTAGAAGCTTCCTCGGCCTGGTTTCCGGCGATCGTAAAACCGACGAACGCGAAGGCGACAAGAAGCAGGGAGATGAGCATCGTTCGAGTTTTCATGGGGAGAACCTCCGTATTACGGGTTGCGAGTCAGGGTTGAAGGTGTGAAGCTACTGAATAGGCAAATTGTTCCGAAAAGCATGATGCCGACTGATTTACGTGACCTGCTCTGCTTCTGCTAGCGACCGTAACCCATCTCGGTTCATACTTTATCCAGGACCCCTCGCCGAGCCATTCCATATCAAAGTCCGGCCATTGGTTTCCATGTTCAGCGCATAGGCCCGCACAGCGTCGTCCCGCTCAATCCACCTGCCGATCACGCTCTGCCGATCACGCCCTGCCGATCTGTCCTTCGCCATCGTATTAAACCGGAAGGCTTGGCAGGTACGCCCTGCCATCACTCCCTCTGACTCCTGGCTCCGCCCTCATTCCTCTTCCGCCGCCTCCCTTTCCGGTAGCAGCGTTACCAGCACTTCACGGATCCGATTTCCCTCCACCGATTCCACGCGCAGTTGCAAGCGCCCGTGGGTGAGTTCGTCGCCGGGTGAGGGGATCTCGCCTGCGAGATGGAAGACGAGGCCGCCGAGGGTCTCGAAGTCGAACTCTTCCGTGTCGATATTAATCCCGAGCGCTTCTACCAAATCGTCAAGATCAATACGTGCCTCGACGCGCCATGTATTCGGGCCGACGGGCCGGATGAGCGTCTGCCCAAGGACGTCCATCTCGTCCCAAATCTCACCGACCACCTCTTCGAGTAGGTCTTCGAGCGTCACCAGGCCAGCGGTGCCACCGTACTCATCCACCACGATGGCCATGTGCGTTCTGTGCTCCTGGAAGTCCTCCAGCATGTCATCCAGTTTCTTGGAAAGCGGGACGAAGCGCGGCTGGCGC
>JADFLK010000201.1 GCA_022564455.1 Bacteroidota bacterium | reverse complement strand
CGACCCGCAAGGCCTACAAGATTTTCAGCGACGCCCGCAAGGAGCACATGAGCTTCTGGGATCTGGTGAAGCTGGGCACGCGGGCTTCACGAGCGATGTGAGGGTGATTACGTGATAACGTGAATACGTGAATGTTGACTTTCCTCACGTAATCACGTACTTCACGTAATCAGACTGATTCTCCAATTACCCCACTGATGACAGAAGTCCCAACTCTTTCCATCGCCGAGCGCCTCGGGAAGGTGGCCTTCCGCAATCAGGGCCGTATAGACGCCAAGGCCCACATCGAGGTGGACACGAACATCTGCAACTCGACGTGCCCGCACAAGTGCACCACGTACGTGTGTCCCGCCAACTGCTACACGCTCGACGAGGCCAATCAGGTGCACTTCCAGTTTGAGGACTGCATCGAGTGCGGCACGTGCATGTACGCCTGCGATCAGGGCGCGGTGAAGTGGAGCTACCCGGACCCGGAGCTTGGGCGTGGGGTGAATTGGAATTTGGGTTGAGGACAGCAGATAGCGGACCGCAGACAGCGGATTCTGCTCCGAAGATCATCTAGAAGACGTGGATACTTCAGCGGTCGGTCGTCGGCGGTCAGCCGTCATCGCGGCCGCGAATCCGTACTTTCACGGAAAAGAGCCCCAGACCACGACAATGCCGAAAAATCCCTTCAACATCGACGACGCGTACAACTTTGAGCAGATGCTGAGCGAAGAGGACCGCCTGATCATGCAGTCGGCGCGGGACTATGCGCAGTCGAAGTTGGAGCCGCGCGCGCTCGAAGGCAACCAGGACGAGGTCTTCCACGCCGAGATCCCCAAAGAAATGGCCGAGATGGGCCTGCTCGGGGCTACGATCCCGGAGGAGTACGGCGGTCTCGGCGCGAGCTACACGGCGTACGGTCTCGTCGCCCGCGAACTGGAGCGCGTGGACTCCGGCTACCGGTCGTTCGCGTCCGTACAGTCGTCGCTGGTGATGTTTCCGATCTACGAGTTCGGCACCGAGGAGCAGCGGCAGCGCTTCCTCCCCAAATTGGCGAGCGCCGAACTGATCGGCTGCTTCGGCCTCACCGAACCCAACCACGGCTCCGACCCCGGCTCGATGGAGACCACGGCGCTGAAGGTGGACGGCGGCTGGATTCTGAACGGCGCCAAGATGTGGATCACCAACTCGCCCATCGCCGACGTGGCGATCGTATGGGCGAAGGCCAAGGAGAACCGCAATGAGGAAGGTGTCATCAGCGGATTCATCGTGGAGAAAGACTTTGAGGGCTACTCCGCGCCGAAGACGCACAACAAGATGTCGCTGCGCGCCTCCAGTACGGGCGAAATCGTGCTGGACGAGTGCTTCGTGCCCGACGAGAACTTCTTCCCCGAGGTGCGCGGCCTGAAGGGGCCGTTTTCGTGCCTGAACAGCGCACGGTATGGCATCGCGTGGGGAGCGGTCGGCGCTGCGGAGGACTGCTACCAGCGCGCGCGCCGGTACGTGATGGAGCGCAAGCAGTTCGGCTACCCGCTCGGAGCCATGCAGCTCATCCAGACCAAGCTCGCCAACATGCTGACGGACATCACGCAGATGCAGCTCCTCGCTTGGCGGCTCGGCCAACTCAAAGACGCCGGCCAACTCGCCCCGGCAATGGTCTCGCTCGCCAAGCGAAACAACGTAGAGAAGGCGCTGAACATCAGCCGCGTTGCGCGCGACATGCTGGGCGGCAACGGCATCACCGGCGAGTACCGCGTCATCCACCACATGGTCAACCTCGAATCCGTGAGCACCTACGAGGGCACGCACGACATCCACGGCCTCATCCTCGGCCGCGAGATCACCGGCATCCAGTCGTTCACGCCGCGCGGGAATGATATGCCGGAGGCAGCGCCGAGAAAAGAGAAGGAGTTGGTGGAGGGGTAGGTTTCGGAGGACGGAGGACGGAGGACCGCTGAGAGGTAGGGCGTGCTCGCCGAGCGCGCCGCGTCCACGGCTGAGCTACTTTTCGTCACAATTCAGAGGACATGCACTCTCCATCATGCGATTTCGCTTCATCGCGGTTCCTTCCCTCGTTCTTTGTGTCGTGCTCCCAACGGGAGCAGGAGCGCAGCCGATTTCACTGACCGAACTCGGGGCCACACCCGAATGCGATCAGAGCGGCGATCTTGCAGACGAGAATGGGTGCATTAGAGACGTGTTCGAAAGAGAGGACGCTGAGCTGAACCGCGTGTATCGCCAAGCGATGGAAATAGCTGAGGAAGCTGCCCTGAATAGCGTTTGGCAGGAGCAGCAACCAGAGGTTTTGAGGAATGCTCAGAGGGGCTGGCTCCTCTTTCGAGATGCTGAGTGTGTGGAAGCCATGAGCGTTCTAACTGCTGATGGGAACATGAACACGGATGATGACCGATGCCTGATAGCAAAAACACGTATCCGGATTGTTGAGTTATGCCATATCTACGGCTGCGAGTGAGCCATTTGCTGCGGTTTCGAGCACGGCGGCGTGAGCGTCACATTGTTGTCGTCCTGAACTCGTTTCAGGATCTGCGCGGCTCCACGCCAGTCCGACATCCCCCACCGCCTACGGCGGCACCGTATTGCGGGAGATTGCTCAGTTGCGAACAGCTAATCACTCTCGGCTTCCCACTTCCCACCGCCGCAATGCTTCGCGTTGCCCTTCAAGGGGGGACTTCTTTTAGTCTCCCCTTGAGGGGAGTACCCCGCCATATGGCGGGGGGAGGGGTGTTGCACGGCAACGGCCTAACACTGGAGGATGAGAGCCGATTCTCTCCGCAAACACCCTGCGAAGTCAGTGCAAAGAAGGGCATTTCTGCGTCCCTTTTGGCAATTCGGCGCAGTTCATGCGTTGTGGATGCGGCGTGACATTTTCCACCACTTTCCCTTCTACAGCCATGTTCAAGCCACTTTATGTTCTTCTCCTGTCAGTTTTTCTGTTCGCAGCGTGTGACAGCGCAGACAGCGCAGACAGCGATGACGCAGGGCCTCGTTTTGATGTCGCCTTTTCCGAAAAAGGAGCGGCCATAGCCGACGGCCAGATCTCCTTCGACACCGAACCACGTGTGGGACAAGCGCTAACCGGCACCTTTTCATTCGCAACACCTGATGGCGAACCGCTAGCGCCGCTTACGGTTACGTCCGGAGGTATGAGTGCCACACTCGATGACTCCGGCGTTCTTCGCGTAACGATCACTGATCCATTAGTCTCGGATTCCGGTCTCCAGTTCGAAGGAAACTATGTGGCGTCGGGCTATTCCGGGGTATGGGGTACGATTACGTTCCCCGGATATATGGAGCAAGGCACGTTCACCGCAACAGCAGCGAACTAGCGTTTTCCAAACCTATATGTCTGCATCTGCGGCCTGGCTCAACATGGATTGAGCCAGGCCGCTTGTGTATCATGCCGGACCACTTTCGAGTACACACAGCCCACCTTCCCCATGTCACTGATCCCGCTTGCGGGGCGCCGCCTCGTTCTTCTCCTCGCACTCCTCCCGTTCGTCGTTCAAGCTCAGGTTGATCCCGGTGAGGTGCAGGCAGGCCCGCTGGACGGCGGCAAGATGTGGCTGTTTGAAGATCCGCCGACAGACTATCTGGAGGAGACCTACGGCTTTCGACCCGACGAAGCGTGGTACGAGCACGCCAAACTTGCTTCGCTTCGCATGCCCGGTTGCTCGGCATCGTTCGTTTCGCCGAACGGCCTCGTGGCTACGAACCATCACTGTGGGCAGGGCAGCATAATTCAGGTAAGCGAGCCAGGCGAAGGACTGCTGGACAACGGTTTTGCGGCCCATAGCCTGGAGGAAGAACGCCCGGTAGAAGACCTGTACATGGATCAACTCGTCGAAATCGCTGACGTGACGGAAGAGGTGACGGCGATGATTGACGCAGCCGGAGCGCAGACCGACGCTGAGGCCGCTGCAGCCGCTTCCGAAGCTGTTGAGAGCATGGAAGAGGCCATGAGCGCTGACCTGGGCGACGGCTTCACCGTGCAAGTCGCGGCGCTGTACAACGGCGGGCGGTACTCGGCCTACACCTTCCGCCGCTACACAGACGTGCGCCTCGTGATGGCGCCCGAAGCCCGCCTCGGCTACTTCGGCGGCGACTTCGACAACTTCACCTACCCGCGCTACGCCCTCGATTTCTCGTTCTTCCGCATCTATGGCGATGACGGGCAGCCGCTCCAGACGGAGCATTATTTCCCACTCAGCACGGAAGGTGTGGATGAGGACGATCTCATCTTTGTCGTTGGAAACCCGGGCTCAACGAGCCGAGGGCACACCGTTGCGCAACTGGAGACGACGCGCGATTTCCGTGTGCCCATTGTTTTGCAGTTTCTCGACGAGCGCGTGGTGACGCTACAAGCCCACCTTGCAGAAGGTCCGGAGAACCCTGACGCAGTCCGGGGACAGCTTTTCGGATTGCTCAACTCCCAAAAGGCCTACAGAGGCCGCCGCGCCGCCCTGAACGACCGTTACATCATGCAGCGCCGTGCTGCGGCCGAGCGTGACTTCCGCAACGACAGTCCGGCTGCGGGCGAATTGATTGACGCGATGGCCGAGCTCCAGGAGCAGCGCCGTGGGATGGGCGACGAGGATCGTGCCTTCCGTATGCTCTTCAATCGGCGGTACGGCGCGGCAATCCTGCACCGTGCGCGAGCCGCCTACGAGGCCGGCCAGGCAGGCATCGAAGACCCTGACTACGCCGCCGTGTTGGAGGTGGAGGATCGCCCGGACACCGTTGAGCTGGGTTATCTCACCTCCGAAATCAGTAGCATCCGAGGCTATTTCGAGGCTACTGGACGGGGACTTCCGGATGCACTGGCAGGCCCGGATGCCGGGTCCGTTGCCCGCCGGTTACTCCACACATCGGCGCTTTCGAGCGCGGCATCAACGCAAGTGGCCATCAATGCGGTGTCGTTGTCGAGTGCCGATTCGGCCATCGAGCTGGCAGCAGCCTTTATGTCTGCATTTCAGGACTACACCAGTGGGTCCCGCGGCCTTGGTGCTCAGGAAGCTGACATCGCACGC
>JADFLK010000200.1 GCA_022564455.1 Bacteroidota bacterium | reverse complement strand
CGGTTACGCCCAAAACGGTTCCTACCGCCGCTAGACCATGTATGGTTCTTTCCCCGCCAGTAGTGTACTTGCTCCACATAATTAGCTAGGCTGGTGAAGCCATAGCATACCACGCGGGGCGGCCCATTGGGTAATTTCTCAGGAGTGTTCATCGTTTCTTACCGTATGCGAAGGGGATAGACCCCTTATACATTGACCAGTAGCTCCATTGTCGGAGAGCACCTATGCCGGTTACCGTTCAGTTCGACCTCCCTGAGAGTGTCTTCTCCATCCTCCGAAGCACGCCAGAAGCCTTCGTGCAAGAGCTTCGGATGGCAGCGGCGGTGAAGTGGTTCGAGACTGGTCGTGTTTCCCAGGGCAAGGCCGCTGAACTGGCAGGCGTAAGCCGCGAAGAATTTCACGAGGTGCTTTCGCGCTATGACGTTTCTGCGTTTCAGCTTACGGCCGACGAACTCCGAGAAGAGCTTCGGAGCCTCTGACGAGATTGAACGTCGACGGTGAAGATCGGACGTGCAGGCTACGTTATCCTTTGTTCAGCCAACGTCGTGATCATTCGGGCATGATCAGAGGGATCGCTTCCCGACGGTGGATGCGGTATACGAGGAAGTCCTGCACGTCAATAGTGAACACGGGTAGCCTGAGCAATTCAGCAAGGCGAACTACGCAGGCATCCGCGAAGTCCATTTCCTGATCCGCGTACGTTTCTAGTAGGAGCATCACCTCTTCAACTTGCTCATCAAGGCGCAAGGGCGTTACAACCCGGCCGAGTCCGATCCACTGCCGCATTGCCGTCTGCGCACTAGGCACTCGGCCTAGCAGGTGGTAGGCCTCCGTCAGCACCGCTTCGCACGTCACCAACGGCGACGTCATTCCTCGTGTTTGCTCCAGTGACCACTCGTGATATTGATCTCGTGGATTGAAAAGAGCAACCAGCGGACCCGTGTCCAGGATTGCCTGCCTCATGACCCGAGGCCATCCAGGTATTCAGGGTTCGTGGAGAGGTCGACGGGACCCTCGCCGAGAGCGGAGAGCATATCGTCCAGGCCATGCATCGGTGTTCCTTCTGGAAACGACGATGCTTCATTTGTGTTGGCCAATGCTTGCTCAACCGCCTGCATAATCGCCTGTTCGGCCGAAACTCGACTTCGAGCGGCCAGCCGTTTGATCGCCTGCTGCTGCTCAGGGGTGAGCCGGAGGCGGAAATCGGAAGAAGAGGGCGAGGACATGTGACTACTGGGTAATTCCGAGACTATCTGATGTTTCCAATGGGATGCGAACGAAGTTGTTGGATTGAAGTTGCCATGGCCAGGTAAAGTGTTTGAGCGAGGATCCGGCCAGCCACCTCGTAGGCAAGGCGGTGCTCATCTACTTCTCGTGGGATTCGGTGGATAAGCGACCGCGTTGGGGGCGGGTGTTCAGGGGAACTGGCTAATCTAGTCAGCCCAAACTGTCAAATCCGGTAGGGGCGATTCATGAATCGCCCCTACTTCGTGATGGGAGACAACCGCGACGACTCCGCCGACAGCCGTTCGTGGGGCTTTGTGCCCGCGAGCCACCTTGTTGGAAAAGCCGTGCTCATTTACTTCTCGTGGGATTCGGTGGAGAGGCGCCCGCGCTGGGGGCGGGTGTTTAGGGGGATTGGGTAGCCAACCCCGGTGCGACCGACCGCCCGCCGAGAATAGCCGGGATGTTGGCTGGAGTGTAGTGTGGCCCTATCAACTGACGAACACGAGCGTAACGATCATGAGGACACCTACTAACGCAGTAAACACAGTCCTTACGAGCACATTCTTGTCTCCAGTTCTTTTCCATATCCGATAGCCATCAAATGACACATACACCGAGGCAAGGACAAGCGCCGAAATGATTATCTGCTCTCGACCCATCTAAATTGTACGAGTATTGCACAAGAAGTAAGATTGTCGTTGATACGATCCCCATCACACCATCCCCCCACGCTTCCTCAGGAACCACTCCAGTGTCAGCGCGGCGATGACGATGGCCAGCAGGAAGGGCAGGTGGAGCAGCGGTGTCTCGCGTTCCTGTTCGATGGTGTTGGCCTCGAAACGGCCTTCGGAGGCCAGTTGGTCGCGCAACGAAGGTACATCGGCGATGGGCACCACGCGCCCGCCGGAGCGAAGGGCGAGTTGCCGCATCAGGGTGGCGTCGGCGCCGGGTTCGCGGAACTCGAGCGCGAGCGAGCCTACGGAGAAAGCGCCGGCGTCAGTTCCGAGAGCCTCTCCGGCACGTTCCGCTCTTGCACGAAAAGTGTACGACCCAGGCGTTAGCACCCCGGCGTTCAGCGTGTAGCGGCCATTTCCTACAGGGCGCATGGTGAACGGTGTCTGTGAACCGCCGGGCGCAGCGACGGTCACACGGAGGTCGGCGTCCTCGATGGGGTTCAGGCTTTCGTCGTACACCTGCCCAGCAAACGTCACGGGTTCGCGTTCACCAAACTGAGCGTGCGTCGGGCGCACGCGGACGCGCCGCCGGTCGGTGCGGGCGGTCGTCCACTGCATCAGGTTTTCCATCAGGCCCGGAAAGAACCCGGAGAGGGCTTCGAGGTCGGCCGGGACGTTGGCCCAGCGCCACGTGCCTGCGCCCAGGAACGCGGCGGTCCTGGAGTTGCCTCGACTCCGCACCACGAGGAGCGGGTCGTTGAGGGCCACGCCGCCGCGCCGCTGCGTGGCCAGCACGCGGGCATCCGGCGCAACCGACCAGCGGCTTTCGTTGATGAGGACGGGAGGTAGGCCTCCGACGGCGGATTGTTCGACATCCGGGACCTGCAGGGCCGGGTGGGTAGATCCGGCGGGCGAAATCACAAACCCGGCTTCGCTGAAGCCAGGCCTGATGACCTCCGGCCGAACAGGCAGCGCATCCCCAAACGCCGTGCTGAGGCGGCTCAGGTCGGTTTGCTGGGTGAGGATGAACAGCGCGGAGAGCCCACCCTCGATTGCACCCGCCACACGCACCGCTACAGAAGGATCGGCGGCGCGGCCGGGATAACCCGCCAGAATGAGCAAGTCATATTGGGTGAGATTCTCGGGGAGGGTGCCCTCATAAAACGAACCCGGCGCCCGCTGCGTAAGCGTGGTGAGTTCGATGTTGCGGTCTGCTTCGAGGACGGTGCGGAGCGCCGTGAGGTCGGGTCCGGGGGCCGCGGCCAGCATCAGCACGTGCCGCTTCGTGTCGAGGACGCGCACGGCGGCACTTTCTGCGTTATTGCGGTACGTCACTTCGCCCGGCGATTGGCTCACCGATCCTGTCAGGTAGTGAATTCCTGGGCTCGTTGGCGTTACGAACAGATCAACCGTCACCTCCACGCCGTCCTCGGGCAGTGTGATGGCCTCCGACTGAATCCTTCGCCCTCCATCCGAAAGGGAAACGGTTACGCGCTCGCCCTCGAACCCCGACGCGCGAACGCCCACGCGAACCGGCACCTGCGTACCCAGATAGGCCACCTCGTTCGTTACGATCCGCGTTACGCGAACATCGCGCTGGGTCATGGTATCCCCAATAACCGTAGTGTAAATGGGCACCTTGAACCGCTCGGCGAGGTAGAGCGGGTTGCGTCCCGTGTTGTAGCGGCCGTCGGAGATCAGGAGGATGCCGCGCAGGTTTCGTCGATTAAGATCGCGCTCCACGTGGTTGAGCCCTCGTGCGATGTCGGTCCGGTCGCCGTTGAACCGCAGGGAATCCGGATCGAATTCGAGGAGGCGCGTGGCGTTGGCATCGAACGAGTAGAACCGAATGTCGTCATCCGACAAACCCGCCAATGCCTCACGGATTAACGTGGAACCCTCTGCAACGCTGAGGCTCTCACTCACGTCGGTAAGCACGGCAAGGATCGGAGGATCATCGCGCGAATCCATCCGTCGGAAGATGGGCTCGAATAGCAGCAGGATCACGATGAACAACGCCACGAATCGCAACGTGGCCAGCACCATCCGCCGCAGGCCTCGAACCGATGGCGTCGTCCGCCCATACGTCCACCACGTGAGGGCGGCAGCCGCAAAAAGGGCTACCACCAGCAGCAGTGGGCTATGGGTGAGGGCCACATCCATGAAAAGAGTGCGCTGAAGGACGGAGCACTAACGCCTGAGCAGTGCGATTTGTACTCGCGGAATCAGGAACGGAGTACGTCGCCACGAAAACCGCCGGGGAGAAGCTCTTCCGGTGTAGTGATTTTGGGCGGCTTGCCCCCCCTCGCCAGTACAACCGGAACGCCGGCGGCAAGCTCAAACATAACCTGCCGGCACGCACCACACGATGCAGGGTCTGGTTCGAGTGAGCACGCGAGGTGGATGCGTCGAAAAGAGTGATGCCCGTATGCCCTCGCCGTGGCCAGTGCGATACGTTCGGCGCAGAGGCCGCGCGTCCAATCGGCGTGCTCGACGTTGCAGCCGGGGATGAGCGAACCGTCCTCCCCCGTAACGACACAGCCAACCGGGAATCCCGATTCCGGAATATGCGCTCGTTGCGCTACGCTCTCGGCCAATCGGAGCATTTCACCGTCATCCGCTTCCGGCGGAGCTTCCAAATAGATATCCAGCCGATTGATCGGCGAAGGGAGATCACCCACACCCACCATCAGCAAAGCATCCCGCTCGGCCATTTCCCACGAGGAGCTGAGCGCCTCGGAAAGAAATAGCGGGTCACTCTCCCTGAACGGTTTGTTTTGGACAACGGCTACGAGATCGTCCCGCCCCGCGCACCGCGCCGTGGAGTAGGCGGAAATTAGCGCGGGGATCGTTAACGGAAAGGACGCATTCTCAACCCGAACGCCTGGCACCCACGTTCCGTCGGCGAGGAGGGCAACCGCGCCGATTGACCGGTTTGAGTACGGCGTGTACGCGTGACTGCTAACCTCGTTGGCCAAGCGGCGAAGGGTGTCGAACACGTCGTTGGGCATGGGGAGTTGGTTGCGCCTGCATCAAGGGGCGAGGTATTTTTCCGTACAGCCGGGATGGCGAAACTGGTAAACGCAGCAGACTTAAAATCTGCCGAGAGGATAACTCTCTTACGGGTTCAAGTCCCGTTTC
>JADFLK010000199.1 GCA_022564455.1 Bacteroidota bacterium | reverse complement strand
CTTCTTTGATGTCAAGACCACGCGGTCGGGCGAGGATTTCTTCCTCACCATCACCGAAAGCAAGCGCACAGGCGAGGACACCTACCAGAAGCACAAGCTGTTCCTCTACAAGGAGGACTTCGGCAAGTTCGTCGACGCCCTCCACGAGGCCATCGACCATATCCGAACCGAGCGCCTGCCCGAGTACGACTTCTCGGACGTACGCCGCCTGCAGAACAGCCAGGGTTAGGAGTCTGTCGGACTTAGGATGATTCTACTGCGGCGGCAGCAAATCGGCCCATTTTCCCGATCTTTTTCGTTACGTAGCACCACTATGCGCCTCAAAAGATCGATAAACTGTTCTCGATTTTCCGCAAGCCTCGTTACGAACCTTTGAATCCAACAGACTCCTGGCCGCGTAGTTTACCAACCTCAGCCCGGCTCGGCGAAAACCGAGGGGCGTCTCTAATTGACTCACTCAACCTCACCTACCATGGCTTCCCTTCTCGATAACATTAAACCGCCCCAAAATGGCCGCTTCGGTCTCATAGGCATCTTGGCAGTCGTTCTTCTCATCATGATCCCCGCCTGCATGACCAAGTCCATTGGCTCCGGCGAACAGGGTGTGAAATACAGCAGTTTCAGCGGTACGAACCTCAATACCGTCTACGGCGAGGGGCTCAATGTCTTCTTCCCGTGGGAGCGGATGATTGTCTACGACGTGCGCGTAAATTCGGCGGACGAGCAAGTGTCGGCGCTCTCGTCCAACGGCGCCACCATAACCATGGACGTGACCGTGCGCTACAGGCCGACGATCAGCGCGCTTCCCTTTCTCCATACGACGTACGGCGACGACTATTACGATCGCGTGGTTCGCCCTGAATTGCGGAGTGCCGCGCGAGAGATCGTCGGCAGATACATGCCCGAGGAGTTGTACTCCACGCGCCGCAACGAACTACAGGATCTGATTTTCGAGCATGTGGCGGCTGCATCGGCGGCGGAATATGTGGAGATTGACGCCGTGTTGATTCGTGATGTGGTGCTCCCCGAGCAGGTTAGGCGCGCCATTGAGAACAAACTCGAGGAAGAACAGCTTGTGGAACAGGCGGCGCTTTCCGTTCTCCGTGCCGAACAAGAGGCCGAGCGCAAACGCGTGGTGGCGCAGGGCGACGCGGATCGGGCCAGAATCGTCACGCAGAGCCTCTCGCCGCAGTTCTTGCGCTGGCATGGCATTGAGGCCACCCGCGAGCTAGCCCAATCCGACAACGCCAAGGTGGTCATTATTGGCGGCGGCGCAGACGGGTTGCCTCTGATTTTGGGACAGTGACAAGTGGTAGGTAGTGCGTATTACGTATTGCGTGTTGTGTTGCCTGTGAGACAACTACGCAATACGTAATACGCACTACTCCCGCACATCACGAACAGCGCTCTGGCCATGGTCGATTCCTCGTCTCAATCTGATTTCTTCGACCGTGTCTGGGACGTGGTTGCGCAGATCCCCTACGGGCGCGTGACCACGTACGGACACATTGCAGAGCACCTTGGAACGCGAAGTGCCTCGCGGGCTGTTGGGTGGGCGCTGAACGCCGTAGGGAAGTACGAGCCCGCCCCGAGCCCGATGGCCCTACCCTGTCACCGCGTGGTGAACCGCTTTGGCGGGCTAACGGGCAAGCGGCATTTTGCCACACCGGACATCATGGAGGAGCGCCTGCGCAGCGAGGGGATCGTGTTTGATGACGACGGGTGCGTAGATGTCGAACAGCATCTGTGGGTACCGGGGGAATCGTCGTAAGGGCGAATCAACATTCGCCCATGTGGACGCCTAGCAAATTGTTGCTGGGGCGTATGTGATACGCCCGTACGATACGCCTGTACGTCTAAGCAGGCGACGAGACGACCCCCCCGCCTGCCATGCCGTCCAGTTCCTCCCAGAACGTAGGAAAGGACACCTCCACGCAATCAGCGTTATGGATAGTGGTCGGGCCGCTCGCCGTCAATGCGGCGACTGCTGCTGCCATCGCGATCCGGTGGTCTCCGTGGGAATCGACGGTTGCGCCTTGCAGAGCCCGCCCGCCTTCGATGACGAGGCCGTCGTCCAGCACTTCCACTTGCGTGCCCATCGCTTGCAGGAATTGGGCTGTGGCAGCGAGGCGATCCGTCTCCTTCACGCGTAGTTCGGCGGCGTCGCGGATGATGGAGACGCCGTCCGCGCACGCCGCAGCTACCGCCAGGATGGGTATCTCGTCGATCAGACTGGGAATGAGATCGCCGGCCACTTCGACGGCGTGCAGGCCGTGCTCAGGAGCGTTCACCCGGATGTCGCCAATGGGTTCGTAGGCGCGCGTGCGCTCGTTGGTAACTTCGATTCGCGCACCCATTGCACGCAGCACATCAAGCAAAGCCGCTCGCGACGGATTGAGGCCGACCTGCATCATCAACAGCGTCGCGTTGGGCACGATGGATGCTGCGACGAGGAAGAAGGCGGCCGCAGAAAAGTCGCGCGGCACGATCCAGATGCGTGGCGGCAGGTCCATCGCCGGATCGATGGCGATATGCCGCTCTCCCCCGAAATCGAGCGTGGTGAGGCCCAGCATCCGCTCCGTGTGGTCGCGGGAAGGCGAGGGTTCAATGACCGTCGTAAGGCCGTCCGCCATCAACCCGGCCAGCAGGATGCACGATTTCACCTGCGCTGATGCCGTTGGAAGCGTGTACGTCATGCCACTCAGCGATCCGCCGTGGAAGTGAATTGGGGCGTGGCCGTCTTCCAGTTTGATAGCCGCCCCCATTTGTCGGAGCGGCTCCGCGATGCGCTCCATCGGCCGCTTGGAGAGTGAGGCGTCGCCGATTAGCGTGGACGAAAACGACTGCCCTGCCAGAACGCCGGCCATCAGGCGCATGGTTGTACCGGAGTTGCCACAATCCAGTGGGCCGGCCGGTTTACGAAATCCTCTCCGGCCAACACCCTGCACATACAGACTGTCTTCTCGCTCTTCCATCGCCACACCCAGTGCTCGCAGCACGGCCAGCGTCGATTGGGGGTCGGCTGCATCGGGGAAGCCGACGATCTGGTTCTCTCCTTCCGAAAGCGCCGCCAGAATGGCCGCGCGGTGAGCGATGGACTTGTCCGGCGGAATCGTGATCCGGCCCGCGATGGCAATGACGGGCTCGACCGTAACGATGTTGAGCATTCTCACGCCGGAACGAGGATCTGTGGCGCCACTTCGTGTAACAGATCCGTTTTCTCAGCGTGCGGCAAAAACGAGTGCTGGAAGCTGTTGAGGACGATGGCGTGGATGTCCTCGGCGGGTATGCCGCAGCGCGTGTGCGCCAGGTACAGTTCGTCAGTGACGGTGGTGCGCGAGAACAGCCGGTTGTCTGTGTTGATGGTGACGGGCACGCCTGCCCGGACGTACTCGGCGACGGGGTGGGCCTCGTAGCTGGCGACGACGTGTGTCTGCACGTTGCTCGTTGGGCAGACTTCCAACGGGATTTGCCGGTCCACGAAGTAGCGCAGTAGGTCGGGGTCTTGCCCGAGGGTTACGCCGTGGCCGATGCGGTGTGCGCCGCATTTGAAGAGCGCCTGACGGATGGACGCCGGCCCGAACGACTCACCGGCGTGGATGGTGATGTTGAGGAGATGCTTCCGGGCGTGGTAAAACGCCGCGCCGTGCATCTCCGCTGGGTTCCCCTGCTCACCGCCTGCGAGGTCGAACCCCACCACACCTTCATCGCGGTGAGCCGCGGCCAGTTCGGCCTGTGCCAGCGAGGCACTTTCAAACCGATCCCGCAAGCCACAGATGATGACGCCCGTTTTGATGCCGAAGTCCTGCTCGGCTTCGCGGAGCCCCGCCAACACAGCGTCGTTCACCTGCCAGAGCGTGAGGCCATTTTCAGTGTGCAGCGTCGGGCCGTAGCGAATTTCGAGGTAGCGGACGTTTTCCTTTGCGTTGTCTTCGGCCAGTTCGTACGCGATGCGGTGCAGCGCCGCGCGCGTTTGCATGAGCGGGATCGTGTAGCCGAACCACGCGAGGTACTCCTCCAGCGTCGCTGAACCGTCGATTTTTTTGAGTTCCTCGGCCAGTGTTTCCTCGTCGGTGGCGGGGAGGAGGTCGAGGCGGTGTTGCTCACGAGCCAGATCAAGGAGCGTTCCTAGGCGCAACGAGCCGTCCAGATGGCAATGGAGTTCAGCCTTCGGCCAGTTGAAGAGCGTCTCGCGAGTCAGGAGGGCAGCGGAGATTTCCGTCATAGCCTGTTTTCGTGCCAAGCTAGCCCCTGTGCCGGGAGGGATCAACGCAGTGGAACGCTTGTGGGAAGATGCCGGCGGTTGTTTGGTACGCTCGCTGGACGGCGCTAGTTTGCCTTATCGGTATGCAATGCGAACCGAAACAGGCGTCATCCGTAGCAAATGCTCGTCACTCGACTTCCATCGCCATGAGTCTGGGCCCCCTTGAAATTGCCCTCATCTTCCTCGTCATTCTGCTCGTTTTCGGCGCCAAGCGGATCCCAGAGATTGCGCGCGGCCTCGGGAAAGGCATCCGTGAGTTCAGGGACGCGTCGAACGATATCAAAAAAGAACTGACGATCAACGACACGCCGCAACAGCAGATCCGGCCGCCTGCACAGCAGCCGATGCAGGCCACCCCCCCGGCGCAGCAGCAGGCTCCGGCTCCGGCGCAGCAGGCTCCGGTTCCGACCCCGCAGGCTCCGGCTCCAACCCCGCAGGCTCAGTCTCCGGAAGAAGGAGATAAGTTGTCCTGATTGTAGCCCTTCCGGCCCTCACGAACGAAGGCCACGATTTCGGAGGCGCTTAGCCCGCCGTTAACTCCTTCGACATCCAAAGGCGAGCCTGACTGCGTTGTTGGACGAAGGGTAAAAGTGGTACCATCGCGTCGCCGGATTTGCACTGCTCCCTCCCGTTGTGCGCGGCGAAGAACTTCAGCCAATTTCTGGCGAGCCTCGGAGTAGGTAAATACGGTCATGATTGGAGTTGGATTACTTGTACGCCGAGTCGATCCGCTGCATGGACAAGTCCACCATCGAGTGTTAGGAGTGGGGTCTGGTGAAGCATGG
>JADFLK010000198.1 GCA_022564455.1 Bacteroidota bacterium | reverse complement strand
TGCGGTCGGTGGCGAACCGGAGGTTGCCGGCCAGGTCGTACTCGAAGACCTCGGCCAGACCAAGCGGGTCGACCGTCCCCTCCAGTCGGTCGAGGGCATCATAGGTGAAGGCGGTCTTGCTGCCCCGGCTGTCGAACACGGCCGTCAGTTTGCCGCCGCCATCGTACTGGTAGCAGGTGGCGCCCGGCTCGGCGACGCCTTGGGCGGGACACGGTGGATCCCCGGCCGTGGCAATTGGCTGGCAGGTCAGGTCGACTGCCGTCGTGGTGGCATCGAAGACGCTGACGAGCCGATTGAGATCGTGGCCGTCCGGCCCACATCCGATTCATCCGAAGACTAGCTCCCTATGCGCATTACCTTCTTCGCGCTTCTTCTATTCGCAGGATCAGCGGCTGCTCAGACGGCTGTCGATCTGCCTCCTGCCGATGCCCGGGGCGACCTACTGATTCGCGGCGCGACGGTGCTGACCGTCACCAACGGGACGCACGAGAACACGGATATTCTTGTCCGCGATGGACGGATTGAAGAGATTGGGCAAGGCCTGAGTGCCCCGAGCGGTGTGCGGGTGATTGACGGAACTGGCCTCCACGTGATGCCCGGCATCGTTGACCCGCACGCGCACATTGCGCTTTCAGCCGTGAACGAGGCCCGCAATACCATCTCCGCCGAAGTACAGATGGGCGACGTCACCGACCCGACGCAAATCGGCATCTATCGGGCGCTTGCAGGCGGCGTTACAACCATTCATACGTTGCACGGCTCGGCGAACGCCATCGGTGGGGAGAGCGAGACACTCAAGCTCCGCTACGGCACGTTCAACCCAAACGACCTGCACTTTGAGGGCGCGCCACGGACCATCAAGTTTGCGCTCGGGGAAAACCCGACGCGCGTCCACGGGCGTGGCCGCGACATCCGGCCTCGCTCACGAATGGGCGTGGAGCAGCTTTACCGCGAGGCGTTTTCCGAAGCCCGCCGCTACCGCGATGCCCAGAACGAGGCCGCCGAGAACGGCTCGACACCACCACCGTACAGCCGTCGGATGGAAACACTCGCCGACATCCTCGACGGCGAGGTACTCATCCACTGCCACAGTTACCGCGCCGATGAGATCTACATGCTGATGAATGTCCTCCGCGACTTCGGCGTGGATCGGATCACATTCCAGCACGTGAACGAGGGTTTCAAAGTTGCTCCCGAATTGGCTGAGTTTGGTGCCGGCGCCTCGGTGTTCTCAGACTGGTGGAGCTACAAGTTCGAGGTCTACTACTCCACGGCCTACAACGTCGCCATCCTCCTGCGCAATGGCGTGCGCGCGTCCATCAACTCGGATTCGCGTGAACTCATCCGGCATCTCTACCACGAGGCGGCCAAGAGCCAGCGGTACGGCGATCTGACGGACGACGAAGCTCTCTCCCTGATCACCATCAACCCGGCGTGGCAACTCGGCATCGACGACCGCGTGGGTTCGATTGAGGAAGGCAAAGACGCCGACCTCGCCATCTTCGACGGCCATCCACTCTCGATCTATGCGCGCCCCGTCATGACCATCGTGGACGGAATCATCCGCTTCGACGAGGCCCGCGACGGCGACGACATGCGCCTGGACATCGACCCGGAGGCCGAGATCGAGGACGTGCGTCTTTACGACCACAATGAAGATTCCTGCCTGGTCGATGCGTTTGTTTTATGACGGCGGACGGCCAACCACAGGCCGTAGCGCCCTTGTAATCGTGGACAACATATTCCCTGCTTCCACTCTTCCTTCCGTCCATTTCGATATCCCGATATCCGAAATCCCTCTCACCCTCTCAACCCTTC
Organism: Bacteroidota bacterium; assembly: GCA_022564455.1. The sequence continues at coordinate 3,251 of JADFLK010000198.1, read as the reverse complement.
CTGATTAATGAGATTCGGCCCTGCCCTACTCGCGTTATTCTTGTTTTCGGGAGGAAGCATCGCCTCCGCCCAGGACGGCTACATCCGCACGTACACGGGCACGTTTGCGCTCACGAACGCGCGGATTGAAACCATCACCAACGGCACGATTGAGAACGGTACGGTTGTCCTCCGCGACGGCACTATCGAGGCCGTGGGCGCCAACGTCGTGGCTCCCGCCGACGCCGAAGTCATCGACTGCTCGGGCCTTACGATCTATCCGGGGATGATCGACGGCGGCACGCGCCTCGGCCTGCAGGAAATCGGCTCGCTGCCGGAGACTGTGGACCACGGCGAAATCGGCGACATCCGCCCGCAGATGCAGGCGCTCACAGCCGTGAATCCCAGTTCCGTCAATATCCCCATCACACGTGTTTCGGGCGTGACGACGGTGCTCACGGCGCCATCCGGAGGCATCATGCCCGGCACAGCGGCGCTCATCAACCTGCACGGCTACACGCCCGATCAGATGTACGCCGGCTTCAAGGGCGTCGTCCTCAACTTCCCGTCCTCGGCGCGATCCGGCAGGTTCGATCGCCGCACCGACGAGGACATCGAAAAGCAGTTTGACGAGGCGCTGGAGAATCTCAACGAGACGTGGGAGCAGGCCGTGATCTTCGAGCGCATCGACGCCAACGGAGGCAGTAGCCTGTATCAACCTGAGATGGAAGCGTTGCTTCCTGCCGTTCGGCGCGAGGCCCCGCTGCTGATCGAAGTCAATGCGGCGAAGGACATTGAGAAGGCGCTGGAGTGGATCGAGGAAAAGGAAATCGACGCCGTGCTGACGGGTGTAGCGGAGGGCTGGCGCGTGGCCGACAAGATCGCCTCCGCAGGCATCCCCGTGATCACCGGCCCCGTCCTCACCACCCCCAGCCGCAATTACGACCGCTACGACGCGGCCTACCGCAACGCGGGGTGGATGCACGAGGCAGGCGTCACCGTGGCGATCCGGTCGCAGGAGGTGGAAAACGTCCGCAACCTGCCGTTCAATGCGGGATTTGCAGCAGTGTACGGGATGGGCCGCGAGGCCGCGCTGGAAGCCGTCACCATCGTTCCGGCACGCATCTTCGGAGTTGAGGATCGGCTCGGCTCCATCGAAGTCGGCAAGGCAGCTACGCTGTTCGTGGCCGATGGCGACCCGTTCGAGGCGCAAACGGAAGTCGTGGATCTGTTCATCGGGGGATACCGGATTCCCATCGAGTCGCGGCACATCAGCCTGTACAACGAGTTCCTGAACCGATCACCTGGACTGGTGCGGTAAGCTCACAGGTCGCGAAGAAAGAAGTCTCCCTTTGTGGGGGCGGGGTGCCGCAGCGAGCAATTGCACGTGGGCAGGTTCTACCACGAAGGCGCGGAGGGGTGTTGCCACAGATTGCCATGTGGCTTCCCGCCAATCCGACATCCCCCGTCTCGGGCTCCGCCCGAGCCACCCCCTTGGATGGGGGGCTTCTAAAGGAGTCATTAGCTATGTATTGGAATCACCACCCGACTTTACACCGTTAACTTGGCGCTATGCCCCCCTCCCCCCGTAAAACCGTTATCGTTCTGCACGGCCTTGGCCGGACGGCCATTTCGATGGCGTGGATGGACCGCGCGTTGAAAAAGGAGGGTTATGCTACGATCAACGAGAGCTACGCATTCAGGAAAGGAACCATCGCGCAACTTGCCGACGAGGTGGTTGGCTTACGGATCGAGCGAGCCCGAAAGTCAGGAGCGAAGCAAATCCACTTTGTCACGCACTCGCTGGGCGGCATCCTGTTGCGGTACTTCGCAGAGCACCACGACCCATTGGTGGGCTCGCGGGCCGTGATGATCGCCCCGCCCAATCGGGGTACCGAACTGGTGAATTACTTCCGGGAGCTACCGCCGCTCCACTGGTTTTGCGGGCCCGCGTTCGGCGAACTCAGTATCGAAGATGACAGTGCCCCAAACAAGCTCGGCCCGCTGGGCATCGAGACGGGCGTCATCGCGGGCAGCCGCAACCTGTTTCCAGTCTTTGCACGGCACTTTGATGGACCATCAGACGGTATCGTGCCCGTCGAACGGACCAAAGTGGCGGGGATGTCCGACTGGACGATTGTGCCACACAGCCACACGTTCATCATGAACGCGCCCGACACCATCCGGCAGACCCTGAGCTTTTTGCAAGATGGACGGTTTGAAACCATATCGTAGACAACGCACGGACACGAAATGCCTTGCCCCTACATGAATCTGCCTGATGCACAATCCTCACCCGCGGAACCCATCGCATTTGAATCGTTTGGAGATCTGGTTCGCTTCCGTACGTTACTTCCTCACGCACATTCCACGCTATGCCACGCCTGTACAGCAATCTGATCGGATGGGGCCACTACGCCCCGGAGAACGTTGTCACAAACGATGACCTTGCGAAGATCATCGACACGTCGGACGAGTGGATCCAATCCCGCTCTGGTATTAAAGAGAGGCACATCGCGGGGGAAAACGACTTCACTTCCACGATGTCCGCCGAAGCGGCGCGGCGTGCGATGAAACAGGCCAGGATCGCACCGGAAGACGTGGATTTTCTGATCGTAGCCACGAGTAGTCCCGACTACATTACCCCTCCGGTGTCCAGCCTCGTGCAGGATCAGCTTGGCCTCACATGCGGCGCCATGACGACGATGGTTGGGTGTACGGGCTTCGTGTACGCTCTCGTCACGGCCGATCAGTTCATCCAGACGGGCGCGTACCGGACCATCGTCGTTGTGGGCGCCGAACTGATCTCGCGGAACCTCGACTGGGAGGACCGGACGACGTGCGTGCTCTTCGGCGACGGGGCGGGCGCCGTGGTCGTGCAGGCTACGGAGACATCCTGCGGTATGCGTTCCTTTGAGTTGGGAAGCGAGGGCGCCAGCTACGAGGCCATCATCGCCTACTGCCCCGGCACCGCTGAGCCGGTCACCCACGAGCGTATCGACGCGCGGCGGCAGTACCTGCGCATGAACGGGCGGGCGGTGTTCAGGTTTGCCACGACGGTGATGGGCGCGTCTCTCCAGCGCGTATTGGAAAAGGCAAGCATGACACCCGACGACATCGACCTGTTCATTCCACACCAGGCCAATGCGCGCATCATCGAGTACGCCGTAAAGAAGATGAACCTGCCGCCCGAGAAAGTGGTGATGAACGTGGACCGCTACGGCAACACCTCGGCAGCTTCCATCCCCATCGCGCTCTCGGAGGCCCTCACG
>JADFLK010000197.1 GCA_022564455.1 Bacteroidota bacterium | reverse complement strand
TCATTACGAAGCTCCACTTTAAGCTTCACAAGATCGAAAAACTGTTCTCTATTCCCCGTCTGCCTCGTTACGAACCCCTAAATCCGAAAGGCTCCTGGCAGGTTACGTTTACGGATTTCAGGTGTCTATAGCCTTGCAGAACCAACTCCCTTCCCCCATGCGATCCCTCCGACTTGCCTCCTTGGCTATCGCGCTTTTGGCAACCGGCTGCTCTCAGACACAAGAACTTGCCAACCGTGCGGCGCCGCCGACAACGCCAGCCCCAGCACTAGTTGCAGATGCTCCCGAAGAAGGTCGTGCGGGTTTCCGCGACGTCACACTTAATGGCGTTTCCATCCTGGGTACGTGGTATGCCGTGCAGGTTCTCGAGGATGCCGAGGCCACACGCGACCTTGAGGCGGGTACGATGGAAATGACGCTGCTTGTCCAAGCCAACGGGCGTTCCACGCTCACAGGCGCTGATCGCCGGGAGGGCTCAGGCCGGGTGAGTTTCACCGGAATCATCGAAGGAAACAGCATCTCGTTCGACGGCATGGACGGCAGTGGAACTCTTTCAATGAGTGGCCGCCGCCTCATCCTCCGCGACCCGACTGGGCGGAGCACCGTGTACGAGCAGGGGCCGGGTAACTAGGAGTCGTCAGAAATACACTACCCCGTATAAATCCCAAGCTCATCCCGCCTTGCATGGAGGTTCAGGGCGATGGCGATCATGGCCGTGTTGGCCAGCAGCGCCGAGCCTCCGTACGAAATAAGCGGCAACGGAATCCCGATCACAGGCATCAGCCCAATGGTCATCCCTACGTTGATGACGACGTGAACGAGGAAGATGCCGGTCACGCCTGCGGCGAACAGCCGCGGAAAGGCGAACCCTGCGGCCGTCCCCAGTGTGGCCACACGGATAATAAGCATCCCAAAAAGCACCAGGATGATCATGGCTCCAACGAATCCAAATTCCTCTCCAATCACACAAAATATAAAGTCGGTGCTTTGCTCGGGGATGTAGGCCAACTGCGTCTGCGTTCCGTGAGTGAAACCCTTCCCCAGGAATCCGCCGGAGCCGATAGCTGCTTTGGCCTGAATGACGTGAAACCCTTCGGTGAGGCGGTAACGCTCGGGATCGGCGAAGGCCCGGATACGGGCCTGCTGGTGCGGTTGCAAGACTTTATCCAGGGCGATGTAGACCATCACCAGCGTTCCGAAAGAGAAGAGGCCGGCAACCCCGCCGAACGCTTTGGAGCGCATCACGAACATCATCCCCACACTGAACACCAGCGCAAAGAAGCCGGCCACGAGGGGGTTTACGATGTAGAGGTAGCCCACCACGACAGGAGCAACCAGCAGGGCCATCCACGAAAGGGGGACGGTGCCGCTCCAAAAAAGCAGTATGGGGATAAGCGCGAGGAAGACGAGGGCGGTGCCCGCGTCGTTCTGGAGGACGATCAGTACAGCCGGCAGCATCACTGTTGCCCCGGCCAGCATGAGGTAGCTCCACTTCCCTTCGCGCGCCGGATTGGCGGAGAGCATCCGGGCGACGAGCAACAGTGTGCCGACCTTCGCCAGCTCGGACACCTGCAAGCCGAACGGCCCGATATACAGCCAGCTCCTGGCGCCGTTCACCTCGCGTCCAAAAAAAAGTGCGGCAACCAACAGCCCAACTGTAATCACATAAACCAGTGGGGAAATCTTGAAAACGAACCGTGCGGGCGTCAAGATGATCGCCAGCATCACGGCAGCCGAGACGCCGAACCACATCAACTGCCGGTTGAAGTTGCGCTGCACCGAGAGCAGCAGAAACTCGCGCGCGGGGCCGTGCGTGGCGCTGTAGATGGCCGTAAGCCCTGCGCAGACTAACAATGCCCAGATCAGCACCGTCATCCAGTCGAGGTTTTTATACCAGGGGCGCATGGAGGGCTACCTGTGGATTGAGGTTGGGATGCGGATCATCCGGCGCCTCTATCGCGTGCGGACGAACGAGCGCGAACAGCGCTGACAACCTGGCTTCGCATGATCTCGCCCCGCAGATACTGTTCGATCAATAGGCTGGCAATCGGCGCGGCCGTTGTTGAGCCGAAGCCTGCATTTTCCACCAGCACGCCCACGGCAACCACAGGGTTTTCGGCGGGGGCGTACGCGATGAACACCGAGTGGTCGGCGCCCCGCGGGTTTTCCGACGTACCGGTTTTGCCGGCAACACGAATGGCGGGGTAGTCTCCCGCCTGTGGGATCTGCGCACGCCGGGCGGTACCGGCCTCGACGACGAGTTCCATTCCACGCTGCACGATCGCGATGTTCTCCGGATCGATGGGCAGGTCGCGCTGGCGGCGGAATACGGGCTCGCGCAACTCACCCGTTGCCGGATCAATCTGTTCCTTTACCAGGTGGGGCGTGACCAGTGTGCCGCCGTTGGCCACCACGGCAGCGTACCGCGCCAACTGGAGCGGCGTCACCCCCATATTCCCCTGCCCGATGCCCAGGTTTACCGTGTAGCCTGGCCCCCACCCGTTCGGGTAAAGGTTGTCGTAGTAGGCGGAGTCCGGGATGAGGCCAGGATGCTGTTCGGGAAAATCGATGGGAGCGAGGGTACCGAATCCGAACCGCCGCGCCCAGGTACCAAATGTGTCCAGGTTCATCCGCTTGCCGTTGATCGTGTCGTTCATCACCCGGAAGAAAAACGTATTGCACGACCGCTGGATGGCCGTTACTACTGATATCGATCCGTGCGCGCCACCGTGGCACCGGAACAGACGGCCTCCCAGCAAATACCCGCCTCCGCAGTACAGGGTCGTCTCCTCCGTAAGAATCCCTTCCTGCAGCGCCATCAACGCCATGAACGGCTTCCATGAAGAACCGGGCGGCTGATAGCTCTGCGTGGCGCGCACGAACAGCGGCCGGTCAGGATTGCGGTAGACATAGTCGACGAACTCCTGGGAGAGGCGCCCGCGCCATTCGGAAAGGTCATAGTCGGGCGCGGAGACCATCGAGATGATGGCGCCGTCGCGCACGTCCATCATCACTGCGCCGCCGCGCTTGTTTACGAAGAGGCTTTCGGCGAGGGCCTGCACCTTCGCGTCGATGGTGAGGTGAAGCTCGAAGCCGGACTCCGGCTGCACGTCGTATGCGCCGTCCTCGTACGGCTGCACCTCCATCCCATGAACGTTTACGAGCACGTACTTGCGGCCAACCCGACCTCGAAGCACCGTCTCGTACTCACGCTCGATACCCGTAATGCCCACCATGTCGCCCATCCGATAGCCTTCTTCCTGCATTTCGGCAAGCTGATCGGGGGAGATTTCGCGGACGTACCCTAGCGTGTGGCTCAAGTGCGCCTCGCCGTGGTATCGGCGGCGTTGGCCTTCCTCAAAACCAATCCCACGCAGCCGATACTGCGCTTCCTGGAGGCGCGCGAACGCAGCGAACGAGACATCCGACAGCAGCACATCCGTCTGGTACCGCGACCGGGCTCTGATTTCCTCGTACCTCAGCCTGACGGCAGATTCGGGCAGCCCGGCCAGTTCGGCTACTTCCGCCACGTCAGCCTCGTCGAAGTAGCGTGGCGATACCGTAACCGAAAGCGTCGTCTCGTTGTCCACGAGAAGCTCGCCGTTGCGGTCGAGGATGTATCCGCGTGCAGGGCGGATGAGCTTCTCCACCAGCGCGTTGCCCTCCGCTTCCACGGTGTATCGCTCGCGGTCCACCAGTTGCATCTGCGCCAGCCGCAGCGACAACAGGGCCAGGACAAACAGTACCAGCCCAGAAAAGATGCGCAGGCGGAGCCGCGTGTCTTCCTTGGTAACGGCAGGTTTGAACTTCATGGGAGGCGATTCAAGGGGAACTGGAAGTTACACGAGTTTAGCGGGAAGCGGATCTACCTCGGAGCCCCAAAATGTGTAACGATTCCCTTGCGAACAGTACTTTCCTCCTCCGATTCGGGGTCATCCGGCGTACCCTACAGAACTCCTGCCCTGTTGATGGGTTAGCGATTCGATGCCGGCGGCTCGAACAAACGCGACGCAAAGGGCACTTCCGCGTGACCTCCGTGACATCCGCCTCGTTTTCTCCGGCTACCACTCGTACACTACCCCTCACGAATCACCCTCCAGGCTCGCCCAAACCAACCCAACTGATGGCCGTCTCCGCACGCTTGCTCACCCGTCTTGCCGCCCTGCTCCTCGTAGCCCTCCTCTTTGCGGAAGCAGCATCGGCCCAGTACTTCGGCCGCAACAAGGTCCGCTACGACAATTTCGACTTCCAGGTGCTCGAGACGGAGCACTTCGATATCTTCTATTACCCCGAAGAAGAGCAGGCTGCGCGCGATGTGGCCCGGATGGCCGAGCGCTGGTACGAACGCCTTTCAACCATTCTGGAACACGAGTTCGAGGAAAGGAAAACCATCGTTCTCTACGCGGACGACGCTGATTTCCGGCAGACGAACGTGGTAAGCGGCACCATTGGCGAGGGCACGCAAGGCGTTACGGAAGGGCTGAAGCAACGAGTGGTGCTGCCGATGGCCTCCAACTACCAGGCCACCAACCACGTGCTGGGCCACGAACTCGTCCACCAGTTTCAGTACGACATTGCTACGCGGGAGAACAAGTTCCAGCAGTTCGTGCGGCTGCCGTTGTGGGTGATTGAAGGCTTCGCCGAGTACCTGTCGGTCGGCCGCAGGGACGCGGTGACCGCGATGTGGATGCGCGATGCCGTCCTCCGCAACGCCTTTCCTACGCTGGATCAACTCTCCAACGACCGCAGCTACAACGAATACCAGTACGGCCAGCCATTCTGGGCCTACATTGGCGGCACGTATGGCGATGAAGCCGTCGCTCGGCTTTTCAAGCAGGCTCTATATACTCCGCTCGACTCGGCCATCGTGGCGGTAACGGGCCTCACGCCCGACTCGCTTTCGGTGGATTGGGCGGAGGCCATGAGATCGACCTACCTCCCGTTGATTGGCGACCGCGCACTGCCGGCCGAGACCGTGCGGGAACTCATCGAGAACAACGACGGCGTCTTTCCCGACTCCTTGCGCCGACTGGATGCTCGCCGCGTCCTTGCCCGCGCTGTGGACTCGGGCGATATCAATATTTCACCCGAGGTCAGCCCTGATGGCCGGTACGTAGCCTTCC
>JADFLK010000196.1 GCA_022564455.1 Bacteroidota bacterium | reverse complement strand
TGCCCTCCCCGATCATGGAAACTCCGACCCTCGACCGCGACCTCCGCGACGCCCCCGACGCCGTCGCTCCGGAAGACGACTTCCTCCCGATCAACGGCACCGACTACGTTGAGTTCTACGTAGGCAACGCCAAGCAGGCGGCGCACTTCTACGCCTCGGCCTTCGGCTTCGAGATCGCCGGCTACCGCGGCCCCGAGACGGGCACGCGCGACTCCGCCAGTTACCTCCTGAAGCAGGACAAGATCCGTTTCGTGTTTACGGCCCCGATGGGGCCGGAAGGCCCAATCGCCGAGCACATTCATTTGCACGGCGACGGCGTACGCGACCTCGCGATGTGGGTGGATGACGCGCGCTCGGCCTACGAGGAAACCGTCAAGCGCGGCGCGAAAGCCATTCACGAACCCGTCGTCCTCGAAGACGAGCACGGCGAGATCGTCAAGGCGGCCATCGGCACGTACGGCGACACCATCCACACGTTTGTGGAGCGCAAGAACTACAACGGGCTCTTCATGCCGGGTTTCGTGGCGTACGAGAAGTCGTATTGGAAACCCGCCTCCGTCGGCCTCAAGTACGTGGATCATTGCGTCGGCAACGTTTACCTCGGCGAGATGAACGAGTACGTGCAGTACTACGCCGACGTGATGGGCTTCCGCAACATCCTCACGTTCGACGACGAGGATATCTCTACAGAGTACACAGCCCTGATGTCGAAGGTGATGGTGAACGGGAACGAGCGTATCAAATTCCCCATCAACGAGCCCGCCGCAGGCAAGAAAAAAAGCCAGATCGAGGAGTACCTCGACTTCTACCGGGGCCAGGGCGTGCAGCACATCGCGATGGCGACGGACGACATCCTTCAAACGGTTATCGAGCTCCGTGATCGCGGCGTGGATTTCCTCTACGTCCCGACCACCTACTACGACGATTTGCTGGAGCGCGTCGGCGAGATCGATGAGCCCATCGGCGAGCTAAAGAAGCTCGGCATCCTCGTAGACCGTGACCCCGACGGCTACCTCCTCCAGATCTTTACCAAACCCGTCGAGGACCGCCCGACGTTGTTTTACGAAATCATCCAGCGTAAGGGCGCTCGTTCGTTCGGCAAGGGCAATTTCAAGGCGCTTTTCGAGGCCATAGAGCACGAGCAGGCCGCGAGAGGCAATTTGTGATCACGTAATCAATCAATCCAACTATGCCCCACTACCAGCAACTCGGCACCGTCCCGCCCAAGCGGCACACCCAGTTTGCGCGGCCCGACGGTGCGCTCTACACCGAGGAGGTAATCGGCGCGGAGGGCTTTGCGGGCATCTCTTCCATCGCCTACCACATCCACCCGCCCACGCTGGTGGACAAGGTGCTGGAGCCCGAGCCGTATTCGGTGGAGTACGTGGACAGAGACTTCCTCAGGCACCGCCATTTTCTCGGCGAGGAAATCCGGCCGGGCGGCGGCTGGCTGTCGGGACGCCGGTACATCATGGGCAACGCCGACGTGGATCTCGCGCTCTGCGTGCCGACGGAGCCGATGGGCGAGAACGAGTTCTACAAGAACGCCAAGTGCGATGAGCTGGTGTTCGTCCACGATGGTGAGGGACGGCTGGAGACACCGCTCGGCACCGTGGATTTCCGACAAGGTGATTACGTCCACATTCCCCGCACGCTCACGCACCGCTGGGTGTTTGAGGGAGATGTTCAGCCCCGCCTGCTCGTCATCGAAGCGCCGACGGAGTTCCGGCCGCCGAAGCGCTACCGCAACGACGTCGGGCAGCTTCTGGAGCACTCGCCCTACCACGAACGCGACTTCCGTCCGCCCACCGAACTGAATACGATCGACCAGGAAGGCGAGTTCATCGTGCGGATCAAGAAGCACGGCAAGCTCCACCCGTTCGTGTACCGCTACCACCCGTTCGACGTGGTGGGCTGGGACGGCTACATGTACCCGTACGCCATCTCCATACACGACTTCGAGCCGATCACGGGGCGCATCCACCAGCCGCCTCCGACCCACCAGATGTTCGAGGCTCGCAACTTCGTGGTCTGCTCATTCGTGCCGCGCATGTTCGACTACCACCCGGACTCGATCCCGGCGCCCTACAACCACTCTAACATCGACTCAGACGAAGTGCTTTATTACGCCGAGGGCGATTTCATGAGCCGGAAGGGTGTTTCGCGCGGGTCGTTCACGCTGCATCCCGGCGGCATCCCGCACGGCCCACATCCCGGCACGACAGAGGCTTCCATCGGCAAGAAGGAAACGCACGAGTTGGCCGTGATGATCGACACCTTCCGGCCGCTGAACCTCACGACGGAAGCGCTGGCGATCGAGGACAAGGACTACATGTACTCGTGGCAGCCCGAGAAACACGGCCATCCAATGCCCGATGCGGCACCGGTTCCACCACATGCGGGTGATGGGGCTGTGACGACGGCCTCGCCGGCGGATGCAGCTCGGTAGATTCATAGCCGTCCATTCATGTAGTAGGGACACGATATATCGTGTCCCTACGCATTTCTGCCCATGCCCACCTTTCCCTTCGGCCAGTCCGTCGCGTGGCGGCCAGATTCCGCGTCCATCAACCAAACCAACCTCGCCGCGTTCTGGAAAAAGCAGGGGCTGGACAGCTACGAGGCGCTGTGCGAGTGGGCGGTGGAGGATGTCGGCCGGTTCTGGGATGCCGCGCTGGACGACCTCGGCGTAGAGTTCTACGAGCCGTACACGCAGATTATGGATGCCTCGAACGGCATCGAGCGACCCGTGTGGTGTGTGGATGGCGTGATGAACATCGTTCACAATCTGCTGGACAAATGGCAGGGCACAGAGGTCACCGAGCACGACGCCATCCGCTACGAAAGCGAGGAAGGCGAGGTCCGCACGCTGACGTACCGCGAACTGTTTGAGCAGGTCAACATCTGCGCCTCCGGGCTGCGGGCACACGGCCTTGGCAAAGGCGACGCCGTCGGCCTGTACATGCCGATGACACCCGAGCTTGTGATCGCTTTTCTAGCGGTGATAAAAATTGGCGGCGTGGTGTTGCCGCTGTTCTCTGGATACGGCGCCGAGGCCGTCGCCACTCGGCTGAACGACGGCTCGGCGAAGGCGCTGTTCATATCGGATGGGCAGAAACGCCGGGGCCGAGACCTCCCCATGAAACCCGTCGCCGACGAGGCGCTGGCCTCCTGCCCGACTGTAGAAAAGGTGTTCGTCCACGACCGGTGCGGGCTGGACGTAGAGTGGGTCGACGACCGTGACGTGAGTTGGGACACGCTCATGAAAACTGGCTCAGATTCCCCAAACACGGAAACGGAGCGTACTTCCGCGGAAGATCCCGTGATGCTCATTTACACGAGCGGCACGACGGGCCTACCGAAGGGCGCCGTCCACACGCACTGCGGCTTCCCCGTCAAGGCCGCGCAGGACATGCGCCACGCGATGGATCTCAAGCCCGGCGAGGTGATGTGGTGGATGAGCGACATGGGCTGGATGATGGGGCCGTGGCTCGTCTTCGGCACGCTAATGAACGCCGCTACGATGGTCCTCTTCGACGGCGCGCCCGACTTCCCCGACGCCGGCCGCACGTGGGCGATGGTGGAGCGGCACGGCGTGACGCACCTCGGCATCTCCCCTACCCTGATCCGCGCGCTGATGCCGCACGGAACCACGCCAATCGAGCAACACGACGTGAGCGGCCTCCGCGCCGTTGCATCAACCGGGAGCCCGTGGGATCCCGAAAGCTGGACGTGGCTCTTCGAGAACGTGCTCAACGGCGAGAAGCCGATCCTCAACTACTCCGGCGGCACGGAGATCAGCGGCGGCATCGTGTGCGGCAATTTCGTGCAGCCACTCAAACCATGTGGGTTCTCCGGCCCCGTCGTAGGGATGGACGCCGACGTGGTGGACGCCGAAGGGAATCCGGTGCGTGGCGCCGTCGGCGAACTGGTTATCCGGCAGCCGTGGATCGGGATGACGCGCGGCTTCCACGGCGACGACGAGCGCTACCTCGATTCCTACTGGCGGAAGATTCCCGGCCTCTGGGTCCACGGCGACTTCGCGGCCATCGACGAGGACGGCGTGTGGTACATCCTCGGCCGCTCGGACGACACCATCAAGGTGGCCGGCAAGCGCCTTGGACCGGCTGAAGTCGAGGGCATTCTGAACGCGGACGAGCGTGTGCTGGAAAGCGCAGCCGTCGGCATTCCCCATGATGTAAAAGGTGAAGTAGTCATCGCTTTCTGTGTGTTATCAGCGAGCGTTGACGAATCCGAAACATTGCGCGACGAGCTCGTTGGCCGTCTGGTCGGCGCGCTGGGCAAGGCCCTCAAACCCAAGGCCGTCTACTTCGTGGACGCCCTCCCCAAAACGCGCAACGCAAAGGTCATGCGCCGGGTGATCCGCGCCGCCCACCTAGGCATTGACCTCGGGAATGTGACGGCGCTCGAAAATCCCGACACGGTCGAGGCGATCCGCCGCGCTCGGTGACGGCTCAGCCCTCGTCTGGAAAACACGACGAAGGGCTGCCCCATCGAGCAGCCCTTCATGCGGATCGCCTGAGCCGGTCAGAACGGGCCGCCACCACCACCATCGCTTCCGCCACCATCGCCACCATCGTCACCGTCGTCGTCGTCGTCGCCGTCGCCTCTACCGCCAAAGAGCTGGCCGAAGAAGTCGATGCCCGCAGCCACGGCGGCCCCAATGGACCCGCCGACCGCACCACCGATGAGGTAGCCGATCGCCGCGCCGATCGACGCTCTGACAGCCAGCTCGCCCCAATTGATCCCGTCAGCCGCATCGGCCGCCGTGTTGGCGTACATTTCCGCCTCGGTCTGCTCAATGAGGTGGATCACCGTGGCCCCCAGCAGCGCCATCGTGAGCGATTCGGAGGCGCGCATCTGCTGCGCCGCTGCGCGCGCCTGATCAGCATTCTGGGCATTGCCCAGGGTCCGGAAGTATATCGTATCTAGCGCGCTGATCACACGATTCTCGACGAGCATGCGCAGCAATTCGCTGAGCGGTTGACGGTCCCACTCGGCATGCTGCGCCTGAATCTGCCGGACGAAGTCGTAGTTGTCGCCGCGCACCAATGACATCAGGTCCTGGATCTCGAAGTTGGTCATCTGGTCGGCCGTGGGCGGGTAAGCCGCCCA
>JADFLK010000195.1 GCA_022564455.1 Bacteroidota bacterium | reverse complement strand
GTTCGGCCTGGGTGTGGGCATCATGGCGCTCTTTGCCTACAACTTCCTGATCAACCGCATCAATCGGGCGGTCAACGACCTCGAGCGCGCCTCCACCGACTTCATCGACCTGCTCCAGACCCCGACCTCCTGAATCATGCCGCTCGATTTCTCATCCGGCCGGAAGCCGCTCTCGGTATTCAGCCTCGCCGGGCTGACCGATATCGTGTTGTTGCTGCTCATCTTCTTCATGCTGACGTCGTCGTTCGTCACGCAGTATGCTTTGCAGGTGACGCTGCCGAGGGTAAACGCCACGGCTCCCCTTGAGCAGCAATACGTAGCGATCACCATTACCGAAGACGGCCGGTTTTTCGTGGAACAGGAAGAGACCTCCGAAGAAGATCTCGCCCTTACCATCACCGAGATCCGTGGCAACCGCGACGCCCTCGCCGTCTACGCCGACCAGGAGGCGACGATTTCGCAACTCGCAACGGTTGCCAGCACCGGCAGCTTCCTCGGCATGCGCGTGGCGATTGCTACGGACGTGTTCGAGGATCAGTAGAGACGCCCTTCCGGGGCGTCTCCTTCCGGGGCGTCTCCGCACGCTTCCGGGGCGTCTCCGGACCCTTCCGGTGCGTCTCCGCATGCGATACGCAACCATGAGAGACGCCCCAAAGGGTCGTCTTTACGATTTGTGTTCGTGTTTGATTGACCACCGCATTGGATTCTCGGAGATGTACCGCCGATCATTATCGAGATGCGACTGGGACCGTATTACGGTATCGTGGAACCGGGCCTGCCACGCAAAGTCGCCATCCGCAGAAGCCCGAATTCGTTTGGTACACGCACCTTTGAATTGGTTGATGATGGAACCCAAGACGCCCGGCCGCCACGCGGACAACGAATGCGTGCGTCCCGTAGGGATCAATTGGATGATCCCATGGACGTGATTGGGCATAACAACCCAGGCATCTAATTCGACGTCATGCCGGATGCAACCCATGCGATGCCATTCCGCATTCACCAGACGGCCTACCTCGGATAACCACATTTGTCCTTCGCTGACCGCACCAAACCACGGTATCCGACCCTGCGTGCATATCGTCACGAAATACAATCCGGGCGAGCCATAATCCCAGCCTTTCAGGCGTGCTGATTCGATGCAGTATGTGTTTCGATAGAGCGCCATTGTCTAGCCCGCCCAGCCACTCCTATCCAGCGAGCGGTACTGGATGGCCTCGGCGAGGTGCTCGGGCGAGATCGCGTCCGATCCGGCCAGATCGGCGATGGTGCGGGCCACTTTCAGGATGCGGTCGTAGGCGCGGGCGGAGAGCCCCAGGCGAGCCAAAGCGGTTTTGATGAGCTGGCGGCCGGCGTCGTCGAGCTCACAGTACTTCCGGGCGAGCGGGCTCGACATCTGCGCGTTGGCGTGGACGTTTTTTGCTTTGGGATCGTCCTTGAAACGCAGGATCTGTGTGTTTCTGGCTGCAACCACGCGCTCCCGAACAGAGGCGGAGGCCTCCGCAGGCGCGCGCTGGTCGAGCTCGTCGAACGGCACCGGCGCGACTTCCACGTGCATGTCGATGCGGTCCAGAAGCGGCCCCGATACCCTGGCGAGGTACCGCTGAACATGCCCCGGCGCGCACACGCACGCTCTGCCGGGATCGTTCAGGTGGCCGCACGGGCAGGGGTTCATGGATGCCACCAGCATGAACCGCGCAGGATACCTGACCGTCATGCTCGCTCTTGCAATCGTGACATCCCCTTCTTCCAGCGGCTGGCGCAGCACCTCAAGGACGGCCCGGTCGAATTCGGGGAGTTCGTCCAGGAAGAGGACGCCGTTGTGCGCCAGCGAGATCTCTCCGGGCATGGGGTTGGAGCCGCCGCCGCAGAGGCCGGCGTTTGAAATCGTGTGGTGCGGCGCTCGAAACGGCCTCGCGGTAATGAGGCCCCTTCCATTGGTCAGCCGCCCCCCTACCGAGTGGATTTTGGTGGTCTCCAGCGCCTCGTCGGTCGAAAGCGGTGGGAGAATGGTCGCGATGCGCCGCGCCAGCATCGTTTTTCCGGAGCCCGGCGGGCCGATCATCAACGCGTTGTGGCCTCCGGCTGCGGCAACCTCCAGCGCACGCTTGACGTGCTGCTGCCCTTTAACGTCCGCGAAATCGACGGGATAGTGGAGCTCCTCGTCGAAGAGAACCTTCAGATCATGTTGTACCGCTGTACCACGTCCATCCTGATCAGCGAGAAGTGAGAACGCCTCACGAAGTGAGTTGACCGCATACGTGTCAATGCCGTCAACCACGGAGGCCTCTGCCGCGTTTTCGGAGGGCACGATAACCGCCCGCCTGCCGGAATCCCGGGCGCCCACCACCATCGGCAATACGCCGCGTACCGGCCGCAGGGATCCGTCGAGCGACAACTCGCCCATGATCGCCAGTTCGTTCAGCACGTCCGGCGAGATGAGATCCCGCTGGGCCGCAATCAAACCTACTGCAATGGGGAGATCAAACGCCGATCCCTCTTTTCGGACATCTGCCGGCGCGAGATTGATCGTCACACGGCCGCGAGGTACGGGGAAGCCTGAGTTCTTCAGCGCTGCCCAGACGCGGTCCCGGCTTTCCCGAACCGCACCGTCGGGAAGGCCCACGACCGTCCATTTGGGAAGGCCGTTGGCAACGTTGGATTCGATTTCGATGGGGAGAGCGTCCACGCCGTGGACGGCCTCGCTCCAGACGCGAGAGGGCATACAGATGGTGGTTGGGTGGGATTCACCTCAGTAGACACCTGAGCACGCCGGATATAACCTCAGCCGTCGTGGCCGTCGCCGTGATCCTCGCCATCTTCATGTTCGTGGCGGTCTGAATCATCATGGCCCTCGCCGCAATCTTCTCTCTCCCCGCAACGCCCGCACCCATTTCTGAGCATACTATTTTATCTGAGTAACAGCATTTTGCGGGTCCACCGCCTTGCTCCAGCCGTCAATTGGTACAGATATATTCCGTTGGCCATGTTCATTCCATCGAATGCTACGGAGTGCGTGCCTGACGTGTACATGCCCTCTGCCAAGATCGCAACCTCTCGGCCCATTCGATCAAATACGACCAATCGAACATCGCTATTCTGGGCCAAGCTGAATCGAATTTGGGTAACGGTACTAAACGGGTTAGGGAAATTGTGGCCCAGGGCGAAGTCGCCCGGAAGTGCATCGTCAGGGCCTTCTATGCCTGTGGTGGGATCTACGACGACCCAATGTGTCATCATCCCGGCGTCTTCGTGTTCCAGGATATGGCAATGCGACATGTAGGGGCTATCAGGGTCGGCATAATCTTCAAAGGCTTTGATGACGCGAACGGTTTCCTGTGAATGAACCATGACCACATCTTTCCAACCCATTTCGTAATCACGTATCGGTCGAACGCCATTGGTTCGGGATACAACCTGAAACGAATTGCCGTGAATGTGAAAGGGATGCGCCATATTTGCCGTGTTCGAGATATCCCAAACCTCCAAAGCCCCCAGAGGAATGAAATCGTCTATTCTGTCCGGGTCGAACAATAGCCCATTGATGGTAAATCCGTTGCCATTGCCGGCAGGCGCCGCCAAGACGTAGGATCTTGGATCGTTAATATTGTCCGCTGTGGCAGGGTCGATCCTGACAATATCCGTTAAACCATGGTTGAAGCTGGTAACCGGATTAGGCGTTGGAGGCCCGATATCAAAGGTCATGATATCAAAATCAGACGTGTCATAATCGTCTAGGAGTACCGAAATCCAATAAATGTTACCTGGGAATCCATTCGGGTATGTATGAGATTCTATTTCCGAATTGAAAGCCATTAATTTTATTAAACCACCCTGCGCGTCACTAAAATCAACTACTATTTCATAGCGTTCCGCCGGTGATATATCTATCCGGGTAACCGTAGAGACAGTATCCAATATGCCGCCGTCGGAGCCAATTACCGAAAACGACCGATCATCGCTAAATCCCAATCTATATGTCCGGGCATTGGAGGCGTTCAAAATTCTCAGTCGAATCATTTGTGCATGAGAATTCAGCGTAGGCGTTACCACACCATTTACCATAATAGTGTAACCTCTCCTCAAATTCGGCTCCTCGCCGCCCTGCGGCGGAAGAGGCGCAAAATGCGTGCTATCCTCTGTGAACGATTTGTCTTGTAGAATAATGGGAATATCATCTACGCCATATTCCGCAGGCAAACCCAGAGTATCGCTTTCGGCGTCTTTCACGATCAACATTCCAGACAGGCCTTGATAGACCTGCCAACCCGTAGCGCTTAACGTATCGATTGGGAAGCCTTCAGGATGCGGGTGGGGGTGGTACCAATATGTACTTGCCCTGTTTTTTATCCGCCAGGTCGCAACCCAGGTCTCATTTTGTTGAATCACTTGGTGGGGGCCACCATCCATAACCGCAGGTAAGTGCATGCCATGCCAATGCGTTGTCGTTGCAAAAGGCATTGTGTTGGTTACATTCATTACCACACTATCGCCTTTCATAACCAATAATGTAGGTCCCAAATAATTGCCATTATATCCAGACGTTGCTGTGAGTATACCCGGAAAAAACTCTGTACTGCCGTTTTGTAATTGAAGATTGAAGGTTTTGGCGCCGTTTGCTATAACGCCGGTATTTAACGGCGGCACAAAAAAAGATTGCGCTTTAACATAATGCGAACATGTTAACATTGCTATAACAAGCAAGAATATCTTGGTGCTATTCATAAGTTTTGCCCTTCGTGTATTGTCTATACCCACATAACGACTGAGGCTCAATGGGCGCTAAACGCGTGGTCACCACTGAAAGTAGCGGAGAAGCACGGTGTCTGCAATCGTATGAATCCGTCGGTTGTGTCCTAATTAAGACGCTACCGAACCGTCACGCGCCTGGTAAATGATGCCCCCGACCTGCAACCGTGAACCTGACGCAACGCTGCCTGAGTAGCAGGTGGCAGTTGAACTTAACGAGGTCACGACCCGCACTAGCTTTCCAATTATCAACCGTCGCGCCCGTCCCAGTGATCTTCCGCGACTTTATGGTCGTGATCCTCGTCGTCTTCATGTTCGAGGCGATCTGAATCATCCTCTGCGTTCTCTCCGTCATCGTCTGACGGCGGTTTCCACCGAGGCGATGGGGGCCTGGT
>JADFLK010000194.1 GCA_022564455.1 Bacteroidota bacterium | reverse complement strand
CTCGCCTGGGTGCAGATTGAACGGATTGTCCTGCCCTTTCTTGATGCCCGCTTTATGGGATTTCTTCAGGTAGACCACATCTCGCAGAGATTCCATCTCGAGGCCAAGAATGTGGATCTTGCCTAGCAGGAGTTCCTCATCCGGTTTCTTCACCATACTCGATGACTGGTCGCGGACGACCTTCGTCACATCCACCATGCGGTCCTGGGGTTGCTTCTTCAGCATGACCTCACGGAGCTCGTTGATGCTGTCGCGTGTCGTGAAGGGACGGTGGGCGGGGAGTTCGCCGTAGGGCACCGGCTGCAGGTCGTTCAACATCGTCGTTGGTGCACCGTCGGTGACGAACTTGTGGTTCGTCGTCTTCACGTACATGTCAAAGTTGATATGCGTCGTGAGGGGAACTCGAATGTCACCGTAGTTCTGTACCACATAGCGGTAGTACTGACGCTTCTCTTTCTTCGAGATCTTGCTGACCGGCGTCAGCTTGTAGGCTGACTTGGCGTTGAAGTCGAGCGTCTCGACGACCTCGGGCAGCAGGCGGAAGCGACCGATGACGCGGCACTCCAGGATGTGCGGCACGCGACGACTGAAGAACTGCAGCCTGACAATCTTGTTGTTCAGCGCGCTCTCGGAATTGGCACTCTTGATGTTGTCGGGAGAAGTGATGTAGATGTTCGACCCCTCGCTGTAGAGCCTCTTGTCTCGCCGCAGGAAGAACGACTTGCCCAGATCCTCCGGTTCATCGTCGTCGTCGTCGCCGGGAGAAGGCAGGTAAACGAGGGTCGAGGCCGGGCTCATGGCCGACAACTGAGAGATCTCTACCTTTGCGTCGAAGGCTTGGCCTTTCTTTTTCCGGCCGAAGAGAGAATCGAAGATGGCCATGGATGCACCGTTGAGGTGGATCGGGTGGAAAACATCGCCCGGCTACGGCAGCAGGATCGAGTTGTCGGAGACTTCCGGCCGCTGTATTGCGTGGATTGGCCAAGGGGCTCTCGCCTACCTCAACCAGCTTCCGGTTCAACTCCTCGAACGTGCTCCGGCGCATGTACACCTCACCTCGTACCTCCAGATAACTCGGTGCTTCATCCGACAGCTTTAGCGGAATCGACCGGACGGTTCTGACGTGCGTGGTTACGTTCTCGCCGATGATGCCGTTGCCCCGCGTAGCCCCCAGGGTTAACTGCCCGCCTTCGTAGCGGAGGGCAATGGCCAGCCCATCGATTTTCAATTCCGCTACCAGAGCCGGCTTTCCCCCATCATCCAGCACATCAGCCAGACCGCGGCACGCGCGTTCATACCAGGCGCGAAGCTCTCCGGCATCGAAGGCGTTCCCGAGCGAGAGTAGTGGCTCAGGGTGCTGCACCTTTTCAAACTTATCCAGTACCGGTCCGCCTACGCGGTGCGTTGGTGAGTCTGGCGTTTTGAGATCAGGAAACCTCTCTTCCAGCATCTGCAGCGCCCGAAAGAGCCTGTCGTACTGGCCGTCGCTCAGGAGCGGCTTGTCCTTTACGTAATAGGCGTGGCCCAGCCGGCGCACAATCGGACGAAGCTTGCCGGTCAGTTCAGAAGCCTTCGCTTCGGCCAGGCCGTCGGCGGGCGTATCCTCTAACCCGCGAATGGCATCAAGCGCATCGCTGACGATATCCATTGGCGGTCAGGGCTGAGGCGTGGTGCGTCCACCGCTGGGGAATGCGGCGTGGAGCGAATCGAGCAGCGTTTGCCCGTATGTACTGTCAATACGGAGCACCTGGCCCTGGGGAGGATTCCACTCGTAGCCCTGAAAACGGAGCGTTACTTCCTCGGGATTCATGCCAATCCCGCCTTCTCCCCAAAGCACTACACTCTGATTGCTCGTAAACGAAATCGTTTCTCCAGGCTCTACCCAAACCGGACGTCGCGCATTGGGGGCTTCGGTCACTCGGAAACTCTGAAGGCCATCCCCACCCGCAACAACCGTAATCTCTATCGGAAAAGACAGCCGCTGAGCGGCGAACTGGCCGGATGATTCTTCCGCGTCCAAACCACTTCCACCTGCCGCCTCCTCGGATTCCAGCGCATTGGAACCGGCTGTATCCGGTTCGGGCGAATCGCTTCTGAAAAGAAACCACAACACCGCCAAAACGGCCAGAACTACCAGTACGGTTACACCCAGGATGGCGCCCCAAGCCGTATCGAACGGCCGGCCAGAACTGGCGCGGAATTTCTTCTGGAGGCGTCGGGTTGGCCTCGTGCCCGCATAGGGTGCGTTGGAAGGGCCTGAGAATGCCGCTGAGCCGGCCGGTACAGCGGGCGGCAAGGTATCGACCCTGGGAAACGAGGTCTCTCTCTCCGCGCCCGTCTCAGCGTCGTCTGTTTCTTCATCGGTAGGCTCTGCTTTCGTCTCCGTGTTAGCCTCTGCGCTAGTGTCTGCGTTGGTTTTGGTGTTGTCCTCCGCATAGTCGGGGTGCAGTTCGCCTCGATATGCACCCGTCTTTACAGCCTCCAACGCGGATTCAACTTTGTGAGGAGGCACGCCAACTGCAACGGCGTAGGACCGAAGAAACGCCTTCAGGTAGATGATGTTGAATGAGGGATCGCCAATGAGTTGCCCGGCTTCGAAGCGCTCAATAATGTCCGAAGCCAGGCGCGTTTCCTGGTGAATATCCTCGATCGTCACCTCGGCTGCCTCGCGAGCAGCGCGCAGATCGGCTTCGAGTGTGTGAGTGGCGGAAGCCATCGGAAGGACGCGGCGAGCTTCAGAGGTGGAGGGCTAGAATACGAAGGCAATGCGTGGTGAGGAAGAGGCCAACGCGCTTAACGCAACGCTGCGCTATCGGGGAATTGAACCGGAGACACTCGAGGAAACAGTTGAAACAACAAAGCCCCGGCTGACTACACAGCCGAGGCCCTTCCGTCGGGTAGGCGGGATTTGAACCCACGACCCCCTGCACCCCATGCAGGTGCGCTACCGGACTGCGCCACTACCCGAATGTTGCCCTAAAAGTACCGTGTTCACGGAAGGCGTTGCAACACGTCCGCCAAAAAAGCACGAAGCTCGAATAGTTCCGATTGTGTGCCGGGCTCGGCGCCTTTTCGCTGCCTGGACAAGGCCTGCCTGGCTCCTTCCAGCGTGTACTTCTCATCGCGCAGTAGTTGCTTGATACGTTCGACGAGATCGATGTCTGCCTGTGTGTAGGTCCGATTACCCGCCTTGTTTTTTTTTGGCTTGAGGTACGGAAACTCGGTTTCCCAATACCTCAGCACGTGAGCCTTGAGGTCTGTTATCTTGCTGACCTCGCTGATTGAGTAGTAGAGCTTCTTGATGCCGTTCTGCTTCATGGTGGTCAAGGTGTGAGCGAGGACGAACCGTGCAGGGAGCCAGGCGTTGGACGCGCTTCGCTCTCACCTGCTTCATGCATTCCGAGTCTCGCTCGTCGCTTCGTTACGATTCTGCCTTGTTGGTAGTGGTTCTAATCTGGGGATTGAACTTCCCGATCATTAAAGTACCACTCGAAGTGATGCATCCGTTCACGGTCAACCTTTTTCGGTTTGTCGTGTCTGCTATGGTGCTGGGCGGGATCTGGCTGGTCGAAGCCCGCCGAACATCGCAATCGTTTACTGCTGTATTCCTGGAACGCCCTGGGAGTCTTATCGGCCTCGGGATGGTTGGGCAGGTGGGCTACCAAGTATTGTTCATTCTGGGCGTATCGAAAACGGGGGCGGGCAACGCTGCGCTCATTATTGCCTCCAGCCCGATGTGGACAGCGCTGCTCGGCCACCTGTTTGGAATCGAGCAGCTTCGGTCCCGCCAATGGGGCGGATTAGTACTAAGCTTTGCAGGAGTAGCGATCGTGGTACTGGCCGGCAGCGGCGCTCTCGTTTTCTCGAATACAACGCTTCTAGGAAACGTGCTCATGATGCTCGGCGCCATCTTCTGGGCATTGTACACCGTACTGAGCCGTCCTATCCTTACGCGCGGCACGCCACCGCTCGCGCTCACCTTCTTTGGCGTGCTAGCGGCTTTACCTATTCTTGGCGGCCTCGGCATTTTCACCCTAAACGAAACGCTGTGGGAGTCGGTGAGTGCGATAACATGGCTTGCTCTTCTCTTCTCCGGCGGCCTGTCAACAGGTCTCGCGTATGCGCTGTGGAATATCGCTGTTCGACGCTTGGGGCCGTCCCAGACTGCTGCGTTTTCGAACCTCGTGCCGTTTGTCGCTCTCGTGGCAACGTATTTCCTGTTCGGAGAGCCCATCACCGGCATTCAGATTAGCGGTGGGATACTCATCGTAGGCGGGCTGGTTGTACTTCGACGTTTTTGAGCGGACCCTCGCCTCGCTCACTCTGCCCTATCATTCGTGAGCACACCAGGGACGCCTTCGTCGCGGCTTTCCTGCCAACTGTTGAACTTGTTTAGCAGCGCATCCTGAAGGCCTGGGGTGAGCGCCTGGAGTAGATCCCAGGTCTCGGGTGCTACGGCCTGGAGCGGCTCGTACAGAACCGAGCCGTCGCGCGTTTCGCCGCCAATCAGCCACGGATTGCCTCCGGGGCGTGGAGAGAATCCTGTAATCAACAGGAAGATGCTCAGGCCTAGCGCGGACTTCAGTCCGCCTAGCAACGAACCCGCCACGGTATCGACGGAGGCCAGTTTGATGGCCTCAAGCACTTTACGGAACGCATAGCCGATAACCGCTACACCGCCGAGAATCGCTGCAAAAATGACGATGAAACCAATAATGGGGGCGATGCGCTCCGAGAATCCGATCCGCTCAACAACCGCTGAGCCAACCGGGCCCATCAGTGCAGCACCGACGACAAAGGCGAGGAAAAGGCCTACCGTGCTCACTAGTTGCCTAGCCAGACCGCTACGGTAACCACGCCATACGCCGAACCCGATGACCGCCAGGAAAAAAATGTCAAGCGTATTCATGGCCGACAGACTCCTAATTCTTGAGCAGCGCTTCCACTGCCCGTCGTACGCGGTTGCCATCTGCTTTGCCGCGAAGCGCTTGCATGGCCTGGCCCATCACACGTCCCATGTCCTGCATTCCGGAAGCCCCGGTTTGTTCGACGATCTGCTGAACCGTGGTTCGTATCTCTTCATCCGAAAGTTGCGCGGGTAGGTAATGCTCAATGACGGCCAGCTCGGCTTCCTCGATATCAACGAGGTCGTCCGGCCCC
>JADFLK010000193.1 GCA_022564455.1 Bacteroidota bacterium | reverse complement strand
CCATCCAGTCGGTGGGAGTCTCGCCCACTTCGGCGGCCTGCATCTGCAAACGGAGATGAAGGTCGGAGAGGGTGCGGAAGGCGGGGAGCAAGCTCCTGGCTTCGGCTACTGATAGGCTTTCAGAAGCCTCTACGGCGCGAAGCCGGTCGAAGGTGTTGGCCGATTTGACGTAGCCGATCTCAAGCGCCATCGCCCTCGCAAGATCCACGACGGGGCGGATACCTCGTGCGCGTACGTCGAAGCCTTCCTTCCCGTCGTCGTTGCGTTCCAGTTGGAAGCGGCCGAACACGGACATCGGCACGTTGATGGCAGCACCCTGACTGACGAGGATAGAGAGCAGGCGCGGGTTGGGCGTGTGTTCGGCGATGGTGCTGCGGAGGGCTTCGCCGAAGCTCTCGTCCCCATAAATGAGGCGCACGTCAAAGGTCGTCACCGCGCGGGCAGTGACAAACGCATCAACGCCCTCCGCCCAGTGTGTGTACATCTCTTGCCATCGGGAGAGCGGTTGGCAGAAAGCCTTGTTTCGGGCAAGGATGCCGCTGCCGGACGGGGTGTATCCGCACCGTTCGTGGGCCTCGCAGGCTGTATCAGCCAGGAGATTGAACCACTCCGAGGCGCGCTCTGCCTGGGCGTCGTCCTCGGGGTTCGCGTACACGAGGCCGTTGTGCTGCCGCGCGTAGATGGTGGATTCCTTTCGGCCCGCCGTGCCGAACGAGAGCCACCCCCAGGGAACCTCGACCACCATTCCCGGATGCTCCTCCTGGGCCTGCTTTTCCACGAGGTGCAGCAGCCGCCGCTTTATCTGGTCGTCGAGTTCCGAGACCACGCCAAGGAGATCCTCGCTTTGCACGCCTTGTTGATAGAGCCGCAAAAGCCGCCGGTTCGATTCGCTCCTCAAAGAGGCCAGCGCGTCCACGGTTCGCGCGCGTTCGATCAGTTCGATGGTGGCAACGGGGTCGAGGCCGCGGTAGTGGCTCACGTCCGATGCCGACAGAATCCCCAGCCCGATTTCACCTTCTTCAGGGGCCTTCTCGATCACCACCACGCGCCGGATGCGGTGCCGCATCATGGCCCGAACCGCGTCGAAGAGGCGCTCGGAGCCGTCGAGAGCCACTGCGGGCCGATCCACCAGTTGCATAGCTGGCATATCGCCGGATTCCCCCCTGGCCACCACTTTCTCCACAATGTCGCCTTCAGTGATGACGCCCAGGGCTACCCCGTTTTCCACCACCACCACAGTATCGGCGTCGGCGTCGCGCATGGCCTGGGCTACGGCGCGAACCGGCGTATCCGGATCCACAACCACGGCCTCCCGGCTCAGGCGCGCGAGCTCCGTATCGAACAGCAAGAAGGCGCCGGAGGCATCGAGAGCGGTGTCGATGGTGCGCACGTACCGCTTGATGTCCTCGTCGAAGTACGCCGCAAACGCCTCATTTGCTTCCAGGAGTTCTCGCAAGCGATCTGAAGGAATGAGCTGAAGCGTCGTCTCTTCAACTGCTCGAGCCTCGTACGGCAGAATGCCTCCCTGAAGGATGCCGTACGAACCAAACTGTGACGACGGTCCGCACATATCGATGAGCCGTTTTTCCTCCACGTTCATCAAGCGAACCAGCCCCTCCTCCACGAGATAGAGCGACTTGTGAATATCGATTCCCTGCTCGAGAATGACTGCCCCGGGTTCAAAGTTGACGCCCGTCATTAAGCTAATCAGCGAGGCGCGTTCCTCGTCTTCGAGAAGATTGAACGGAGGAGTGCGCTCAAGAAGCGCAGCCAGCCGGTCTCTGTTGGATGGACTGCTCATAGAATGTGAGAGTAGGCGTACTTCAGGATTTGCAAACTCGAAGGCCGTACCGGAAGAAACGGGATAACGACGAGAGCCGCAACCTTACCGCCCAAAGAGGCTGTCGGCGTACGGCGGAATCGCATCCAGAAAGCGAACGTCGCCGGCATCCACGATTCCGAAATAGAGAACGTGCCCGTTGGTTACGAGAAGGTTGGGCGAGTGAATGACGGCGTTGTATCGCGCTATCTGGTCGAACGTCGACTCGGTGATCGGAACATCGGGCGCTTTGCACTCTGCCAAAAGAAGTGGCGTTTGATGACGGTCGAACACGGCTACGTCGGCTCGCCAGGTTCGGCCATGGAAATCGAACCCCTTTTCCACCGCTGTTAGTCCGGGTGGATAGCCCAGGCCGGCGAGGGCGCGGAGCAAGTGCTGGCGAACCCATTCCTCCGGCGTGAGCCGCACCCACTTCCGGCGGACTTCATCGAGGATGAAGGGCTTGCCGTTGCGCTCCTGCGTCCTGAACGTATAGGCGGGAAACGCGCCAAGTTCATCCATCAAACTCTCGCACTTTGCTTCTGCGCCTTCTTGGCCATGGCATTGTAAGCACCCACCCACCAGTCGCTGTCACGCATCATTTTCGTAATGGTCACCGACTGAAAGCGCGAGACGAGTTCGATGAGCACCTGCGGTATTTCATCCCAGCGATCCTCCAGCATCAGCGATTCGAGGTGGTCGGCAACTTGCCAACTCCACCGCCAATCGGCGCGGAGCTTCTCCGATTTCTTCCAGTAGTTCCGGTCGTCCCACGCCTGCGCGCTCGTTTCGATGGTTTCCTCAATGCCGCGCAGGCTGAAGACGAGAAACGCCGTCATGTCCCTCGCTTCCTCATCGAACACGCTCGAAGCGAGGCTCTGATGCCGGGCGAGAAGCCGCAGCACCTCGGCGCAGCTTCGACGGTGGACATTTCGGCGTTTGGCCGGCGTATCGCCGACGTTGATGATGCGACTCATCCGAACAAGCTGGCTGACTATCGCCAAGCTACGCTTACCGCTGAGACAAGAAAAGTGACCGTTGATTGCACTGTCCGTGTGAAACAGTGCGGTTTCAGTTACTTTCCGGGAGGCTCCGGCAGGGTTACGCCTACCGGAATCCACGTCCCCCAACCAGCATAGTAGCGTCGTGTCCCATTCTGATGAACATTCCCGAGCTTCTGGTCTTTCGCGGCGTACTGTGCTGCGCACGCTCGGTCTTGGCGCCCTTGCCACTCCGATGGCATTGTCTGCCGCTGCTCAACGTGTACCTGAAAGCGGCGTACCCTCGGGTGGCCCATCTGCAGAAGCGCGGCCGCTGTTGCGGCCCCCACGCTTGCGGCCAGGCGCCCGTATTGGCCTCGTAGCCCCGGCAGGGCGGCTCGACCGGCTGAGCCAGTTAGAAGACACGCAGGAGCAGTTGGACCGGATGGGCTTCCTGACGAAGCCCGGCCGCCACGTGATGTCGCGCCACGGCTATCTCGCTGGCACCGACGAGCAGCGGGCCGAGGACATCATGGACATGTTCACGGACCCCGACGTGGATGCCATCCTCGCACTACGCGGTGGCTGGGGATGTGCTCGCATCCTGCCTTTGCTCGAGTACAACGTGATCCGCGCCCATCCAAAAGCGATCATCGGGTACTCGGATATCACGGCACTGTTGCTTGCCATTTACGCTCGGAGTCGCCTTGTCACATTCCATGGCCCCGTCGGGCGGAGTAATTGGAACAGCCGCACCGTGGAGGCCTTCCGCAAAGTGCTCGTGCATGGCGAGCTCCTCCATCTCGATCCTGTAGCGGATGGCGAAGGGAGCCGGAGCCGCGGCGACCCCATCCACCCCATCCGCGGAGGCATCGCCGAGGGGCCGCTGGTCGGCGGGAATCTATCCGTCGCCTCGGCGCTCATCGGCACGCCGTACATGCCCGATTTTTCAGGCCACGTGGTGTTCTTTGAGGAGGTCCGCGAGCAACTCTACCGCGTGGACCGGCACCTGACACAGTTCATGTTGGCCGGTTCGTTCGACGACGCCGCGGCTATCGTTTTTGGCCAGTGCGCACGCTGCACGGGCGATTCGGGCATCGGCGGCCTTACGTGGCTTCTGCGC
Organism: Bacteroidota bacterium; assembly: GCA_022564455.1. Next base: position 1,258 of record JADFLK010000193.1, on the reverse strand, counting down.
GACCACCTCCTTGCTCTGCGCAAACCGGCGTGGACGGGCGCTCCCATCGGCCACATGTCGCCCGTCTACACGCTGCCCATCGGCATTCCGGTTATTACGGATTCCGCGATAGGGATGCTTCGGATGCTGGAGCCTGCGGTGATCTAGGGTGTGTCTAGTTGCCGTAGGAGTTGATCCAATCTGGCACGTCTGGCTCCCAACGAACCTCCATCTCCTTCCCTCGCGCCCAGCGGTGGAGCCACGAAATACCGTAAGGGCCGATGTACGGATCGGGTTGTGTGTAGGCAGGATCTTCCAACGCTTCTTCAAGGGAGATAAAACGGTAGCCCCTTCGTTCGAGCATGGAGGCAACGTCATCGAACGCGGCGGCGTTGAGCTGGTTGGCATGAAGGAGGAGTACTTGCGGAATTTCGTAGCCGATCACGTCCACCGACCACGTCTCGAAATGTGCCACGACCGCTTCCAGCCATTCGACGTAGGCCGATTCGATACGGCGCTGCATGTAGGCGGCATCGGTGAAGTCGGTGTTGATTTCATTGATGACAGAGGCGGAGTCACGATGCGGGCAACCGGGACAGAAAGAGGGAGAGCGTGATGGGATGGTCACATCGTACCCGGCGGTTTCCCGGATGAGATCATATTCTTCCTGCATACGCGCGCGGTCGGCGCCGGCGGGGAGCGGGTCCATGGCCAGAAAGACCGGTACGAGGCGTTCGAGTATGACGGAGGCATTGAGCCCATGCTCGGAGGGAATGCCGGGCAGTCCGCCGGGGAGTTGTTTCCCCCAGACCGGCGGCAAAGTGTCGAGGCGGCCGTTCTGATAGTGATCGCCGATGATTTTGGAGATATGGCTTTCGATGAAGTCCCGCTTTTGCTCGACGACGATGATGGAATCGACCTGGCCGGCGAATTCCCGGATGATGTCGGGGTCGAGGGGATAGACCATGCCGAGTTTCAGGAGGGGCATGGCGCCGCGCAGGCCGAGGAGTTCCAGGGCGTGTTCGAGATACAGGGCGCTGACGCCGGAGCTGATGAGTCCGACGGGGACGCGGCCGTTCTCGGCAGGGTCGCAGATCCGGTTGATGCCGCGTTTGCGGACGGCGGCGAGGAGCGCGGGAAAGCGGTCCTGCAGGATTTCTGTTTCTTTCCGGGCGGTGTCCGGGGGAATGATGACACGGTCGGCGGTGTTGATGTCGCGGGGTTCGAGTTCCGTGGGGCAAAGGATGGTGACATCGGGATAGACATTGGCGTAGGGCCG